>CAXTJC010000008.1:0-17697 GCA_964244225.1 uncultured Acidobacteriaceae bacterium | reverse complement strand
GCCATGACGCCCCAGTGATTGAACAGAGCGCCGAGGATGATGAGCACAACACGCTCCGGCCGCTCCATAAAGCCGACCTTGCAGGAGCCGATCAGAGCCTCGGCGCGGGCTCGCGTGTAGCTGACCATCAGCGAGGCGGTCATAACGAAAGCGACCAGAACAACATAAAAAAAACGATTGCCGCGGGCATAGTAAACCAGCAAGCCGAAGAAGAGCGCCACGTCCGAGTAGCGGTCCATCACCGAATCGAAGAAGGCGCCAAAGACGGAGACCTGATTGGTCAGGCGGGCGACGCGGCCGTCCACCATATCGAACAGCCCGGCACCGATGACGACCAGGCCGGCGTAGAGGAACATGCGGTCAGCGTGTTCGCCGCGGGCGTAGCCGAACAGAATCGCGGCCACAATATTAATCAGCAGGCCGATGAAGGTAAGCGTGTTCGGCGAGATGCGCGAGAGCGCCAGGCCGTTGACGATCTTCTGCAACAGCCAGCCGCTGCCTCTCCCGAATTCACTCGTCCAGGTCATAACTGCTTGGTCATCAGAAGCTGACTACTCGGCGACGGCGGTGTCGTGTATTGTCGTGAGCTTCAGCACCTCAAGCTCGCGCTTTCCATTGGGCGTCACCACCGTAGCGATGTCGCCAAGCTCCTTGCCGACCAGCGAGCGGCCGATCGGCGAGGTCGTGGAGATGAGACCCTGCGCGACATCGGACTCTTCGCTGGTGACCAGCTTGTAGGTGAGCTCTTCATTCTTGGTGGAGTCGAAGACAACGATCGTCGAGCCAAACCCGACTTTATTGCGCGGAATATTGGCCAGATTGACCATGGCAAGCTCGCCCATGCGCTTCTTCAGCTGCCCCAGGCGGGCATTCACGAACTCCTGCCGCTGCTTCGCGGAGTGGTACTCGGCATTCTCGGAGAGGTCGCCCAGCGCAACGGCCTTCTTGATTTCAGCGGGAAGTTCGGTCGTCAGTTCGTACTCCAGCTGCGTAATCTCATCCTGCAGCTTTTTCATGACGTGGCTCGGCATGTTGATCTGTTCTGCCATGGAAGAACCTTTCGGGGGTGGAACGAGCGCGATCCCTGCACAGGAGCAGTGCTCCCGCCGTGCAGGCGCGTGAAGGTTCGATTATACGCAAGCGGCCCCGGCGAAGGCTCTTCGAGGGCAACGCTAGGTCTGGGCTACGTCTGGTCCGGGGCGTCCAGCCCGGCCCGCGCGGCCTGGTACGCGCGGGCGGCGAGAAAGCCCTCCAGGATAAGCACAGCCGCGACCTGATCGACAAGGCCGCGATGCTCCTGGCGCGGCTTTCCCATGGCATACAGCTGCCGGTGGGCCTCGCTGGTGCTCAGGCGTTCGTCGGTCAGGTGAACCGGAAGCTCGAAGGCCGTGCGAAGCGCTTCGGCAAAGGCCTGGGTCTTGAGCGCCTGCGGGCTGATCTCGCCGGACATATGGAGCGGGTTTCCCACGACGATCTCGGCGACGGCGTGCTTGCGAAGAACGCGGCCGATGGACTTCACGTCGGCGTGCTGGGTAGAGCGATACAGCGTGAACAGCGGCTGAACCGTGAAGCCGAGAGGATCCGTGATCGCAAGGCCGATACGCTTGCGGCCGACATCGAGGGCCAGAATGCGCGGCGACAGGCTGGCCGGGGCGGCCTCGGGCTGGATCGGCTCCTCCATCTCTGCAAGTGTAGCTGTGCCGTCGCAGCAGGCAGGGTGCGATCGTCTTTAGAATGATTGTGTGGGCATCTGCTGCCCGGTAGAAGCTGCGGCGTTGGGGGTGGGCTCTGAAGAAGCTGGGTGTATTCGTCGTGTTGCTGCTGGCGCTGGTGGCTGCCGGCGCATGGCTCCTTCTGGCGCCCTATGGGCCGTCAGCGGAGACGTTTGTCGACATACCGAGCGGCAGCGGAACGCCGCGCATGGCGGCGCTGCTTGAGACCAACAGAGTAGTGCGCAGCCGCTACGCCTTCGATCTGCTGCGGATCGTCAAGGGCGGCCGCCTGCGTGCGGGCGAGTACCGCTTCGATCATCCGGCATCGGCCGTCGAGGTCTACGGCCGGCTCGCGCGCGGCGATGTCTATACCCGCACCGTGGTGATCCCGGAGGGCTACAACATCTTCGATATCGCGCATGCGGTAGAAACGGCAGGACTCGGTTCGGCAGCGGAGTTTCTTGCGGCCGAGCGCGGCAATACGGCGCTTATCGCGGACCTCGCACCGGGCAGTCATGCCGCCTCGCTTGAGGGATTTCTCTACCCGGATACCTACCGCTTCTCGCGCCACAGCACACCGGCGGCCATGCTGGCCGTCATGGTGCGGCGCTTCCGCCAGCAGACTGCCGGGCTGGGCCTGGGAGAGGACGCACTGCGCACCGTCACGCTGGCCTCGCTGGTGGAGAAGGAGGTCGGGCAGAGCGCGGAGCGGCCGCTGGTAGCGAGCGTCTTTGAGAACCGCCTCGCGAAAGGCATGCCGCTCCAGACCGATCCTACCGTCATCTACGCGGCGCTTCTGGACGGTCGCTATCGCGGAACCATCTACGCCTCGGACCTGAAGGCGGACTCCGCCTACAACACCTACCATCACACGGGACTGCCGCCCGGTCCCATTGCAAGCCCGGGGCTGGCGTCGCTGCGGGCGGTGCTGCATCCGCCGCGGACGGAGTACCTGTACTTCGTCAGCGACGGCGCAGGGCACACCAGATTCTCAGCCACACTCGGCGAACACACAGCCCATGTCGCGGAGCTGCGGCGGCAGGGGACTCCGTAGCAGCACGGCGCATCGAATAGGTTTCCGAATCGTTTCCGGCAAACGCTGGATCAAATAGCGACCGGACAGGACTTGCCCGCCGTGGAACCAGGGCCGATGTCTGCCATCGCCTGAACGCTATACTTCGAGACTGTGCTGATGTTCGGACGATCCCCTGCTTTTTTAGCGATGCTGTGGCTGACGCTGCCCCTCACGGGCTGTCTATCGCGAACGCGCATGGTGCGCAAAATTCGCCGCGCGCCCGTCGTGCAGAGCACCTCGCTTGATGGCCTGGTCAACGGCATCAACCAGCGCTATAACGAGATCCAGACGATAAACCTGACGGTCGAAATCTCAGCCGCGACCGGCGGCGGCCAGACCGGTGAGGTCAAGGAGTATCCCGCGTTCTCCGGCTACATCTTCCTGCGCAAACCGGCGGATCTGCGCGTGCTCCTGCTGGTGCCCGTGCTGCGTTCGAAGGCCATGGACATGGTCAGTGACGGCAAGACCTTCAAGCTGCTGATTCCCCCACGGAACAAGGCCATTGAAGGCGCGAATACGGTTACGACGCCCTCGAAGAACGGTCTTGAGAATCTTAGGCCCTATGTCTTTCTCGACTCCATGCTGATCCAGGGTCCAAACGCGGATGAGATCGTCTCGCGCACGCAGGATATGCGCGTCATCGAGACCACCGATAAGACAAAGGATCTGGTAGAGCTGCCGGATTATGATCTGCAGATCCTGAGCAAGCCCGACGGACAGATTGCGCGCACCGACCGCGTGCTGCACATCAGCCGCGACAATCTGATGCCCTACCAGCAGGAGATCTACGACGCGACCGGCCAGATCGTGACGCGGGCGAACTACAGCAACTACCAGAGCTACGGCGCGATCCGGTTTCCGGCAAAGATCATCATCGAGCGGCCGCTTGACCAGTACTCGCTGACACTGACCATCACCAAAGCCACCTTCAACGAGAAGCTGGAAGAGGATCAGTTCGACTTGAAGATTCCGGACACCGTGCCCGTGCAGCAGATGAAGTAGTGAAGGTCGCTGCGTACTATCAGCAATCTAACCCGAAAAGCCGTCATCTCGACCGGAGCCGTACGTTTATCGTACGGCGCAGTGGAGAGACCCCTGTATTGCGTCGTTGCTCTTGCTTGTTCTGCCTTTCGTGCGCCAAGTTACATGGTCTCGAACAGGTTCTAGGAGGCCTGAGGCGCGCGCCTGTTTTTGCTGTCATCCCAAGGCGATCTGCTGTCGTCTCTTGCTCTTCTTCCTGCTCTGGACAGATAGATTCCTCAAGAGAGCAAGCCCGTCCGCTCGGCATGGCTGGCGATCGCCGCCGTGATCTCAAGCGCAAGCGCCAGCGCGCGACGGCCTTCCTCTCCACTCACCACAGGTAAAGTGCCGCTGCGAACGCTATGCAGAAAGGCTTCGATCTCCAGGCGCAGCGGCTCGCCGGGCGTAACGGGAACCTTGCTCAGCGAAAGTCCAGGCGATGGATGGCCGCTCGCGCCCGCACTCTGCGCCATCGCGGCCGCAAGGGAGGCAAGCTGCGCGGGGTCCATGCCGGCAGCAGCCCGTACATCAATCAGCAGAAGATCCTGGCGCGCAAAGTCCAGCGAGAGATACTGCTGCGGCTGAAAGAAGCGCAGCTTGCGCACGCGCTCCGTGCTGACGCGGCTGGCGGTAAAGTTGGCGACACAGCCGTTCTCAAACTCCACCCGCACATTGGCGATATCGACCTTGCGCGAGAGCACCGGCAGACCCACCGCGCGCAGCTCGCGCACCGGCGAGTCCACCAGGCTGAGAACAATGTCGAGATCATGGATCATAAGATCGAGAACTACATCGACATCGAGCGAACGCGGCGTGAAGATGCTCAGCCGATGCGACTCAAAGAACATCGGCCGATGCAGGTGCGCGCGAGCGGCCGTAACCGCTGGATTGAAGCGTTCGAGATGTCCGGCCTGAACCAGCGCGCCATGCTGCTGCGCCAGGCTGAGGATCGTGTCAGCCTGCTCGAGCGTAGCGGCGATCGGCTTCTCGATCAGGCAATGCACGCCGGCCTTCAGCAAGGGCGCGGCGACCGCGGCATGGTGCGCGGTCGGCACGCAGATCGAGGCAGCTGTGGGCGCGCCGAATGCCTCCATCGCCGCCTCGACCGAAGCAAAGTGCGGGATTCCAAAGTCGCCTGCGGCCTGCGCCGCGGCGGCCAGATCGGGATCCACAACGGCAAGCAGCCGGACGGCGTGGCCGGCCTGCTCGAGCTCACGATACACGCGCAGGTGATGGCGTCCGAAGACGCCAGCGCCGGCAACAAGGATGCGGATAGGATCGGTCAACAACTTCGCGGACTTTACTTGGTGGGAGTGGAGCTGAGCGGCGACTCAACGGCTTGGCGGCAGCGGCTGTAAAGCTCCAGCAGCTGCGCGACTTGATCCTCCGGCTTGCTGCTGGAGGCCGCGCCAAAGCCGGTCGAGCCGGGGGCCTTGCTGCCGACGTGCGCGGTTGCGGCGACGAACTTCAATAAATCAAGCGCGATATCTTCTTTGCTGCGCGCGGTTGCGATAGATTCCATGAACTCTCCTACCATCTGTTCTGATGGTAGCGGTCCGTGGCAACGCTGTGCAAACGCGCGCCGCTCAGGCGACAGGCACGGAGCGCGCGCGCAAACCGCAGAGGATCTCATAGGAGATCGTGTGAGCGAGCCGCGCGTGGTCTTCCGCGGTGACTCCAGGACCGAGCAGTGTGGCCTCGTCACCGAGTGAGACGGCAGGAATATCCGTCACATCAACCGTGGTCAGGTTCATGGAGATGCGGCCAAGGATCGGCGCGCGCTGCCCGCGAAGCATCACCCAGCCGCCGGGCTGCGCTGCAGTGCCGGAGAGCTCGCGGCGCAGGCCATCCGCATATCCAACCGGAAGCAGCGCGGCTCGCATCGGTTTCGCCGCCGTAAAGGTAGCGTTGTAGCCGACAGTCTCGCCGGGCGCCAGATCGCGCAGCGCAACGACGCGCGACCTCCACGCCCCCACCGGCGTCAGCGCCGCCGCAAGGCGCGGCGAGCCGCCTTCCAGCGGCAAGGCATACCCATAGAGCGCAAGGCCGGTGCGCGCGAGCAGATGCGCCCCGACAGCCTTCGCCTGCGCGGCGAGCCACGGCAGCAGGCGCGCTTCATCCAGCGTGGAGGTGTTGCCGGCGTGCAGCCAGGCGGGGCGATGGCCCGCCGCCCGGAACTGCTCGACGGCCTGCTCAAAGCGTTGCTGCTGCAGTCGTGTGAGCTCGGCCTCGGCGATCTCGGCTGAGACGAAGTGGGTCATTACGCCGTCCAGCTTCAGCTGCGGAGTGCCGCGGAGCGCATCGAGCAGAGTGGCCAGCTCCTGGCCGGGACGTGCGCCCTGCCGCGCCATCCCCGTGTCGATCTCCACATGAAGCGCCAGCGGGTCGCGGACGTCTGCATGCGCGGCGAGCCACGACAGCTGCTCGCGAAACCAGACCACAGGCGTAAGGCGGTGCCGCACCAGCAGCGGAACGTCGGCCGCCTCCAGACCGCACATGACCAGGATGCGTGGCTGGCCGGAAGGCAAGATGCCAGCGGCATCCAGAGCGCCGCGAACCGCCGCACCCTCAGCGGCGTCCGTAACACCCAGCCACTCCGCGCCGGCACGCGCCAGCACAGGAGCGCAGGCCGCGGCGCCATGGCCGTAGGCATTCGCCTTAATCACAGCGAGCAGGGCCGGCCGCACACTCTCCTCTGCGAGGCCGACGCCCACCACACAACGCAGAGCGGAGAGGTTGCTCTCGAGCGCAGCCTGCGAAACATCAATCCAACTCTTTCCGGACAGCATCAGGTCTATGCTATCGGAGCCTAGTACTCGCCTCCGCCACCGCCGCCTTCAGCAAGGTTTTCAAAACGCGTGTAGTCGGCCAGGTAGGCAAGCATCACGCTCCCGGTAGGCCCGTTGCGCTGCTTTGCCACAATGATCTCCGCCTTGCCCTTGATATCCTCATTCTCGCGGTCGTAGTACTCCTCGCGATGAATGAAGCAGACGACATCCGCATCCTGCTCGATCGACCCGGACTCCCGCAGATCGCTGAGCATGGGCTTCTTATCCCCGCCGCGCTGCTCACTCGATCGCGAAAGCTGCGAGAGCGCAATGACTGGAACGCGCATCTCTTTGGCCAACGCCTTCAGGCCGCGTGAGACAGCGGAGACCTCCTGGTTGCGATTTTCAAAGCCCTTCTTCCCACCGCCCGAGCCCGTCATGAGCTGGAGGTAGTCGATGACGATCAGATCGAGCTTGCCGCTCTGCTGCCGCAGCCGGCGTGCCTTCGCGCGCATCTCGGCCAGCGTGATGCCGGGCGTGTCGTCGATGAAGAGCTTTGACTCCATCAATCGTTCAAGCGCGCTGAGCAGCTTGCCCTTATCTTCGCGCGGCAAAAAGCCGGTCTGAATCTTGCGCGAGTTCACCATCGCCTCGCTCGCCAGCATGCGGCGCAGCAGGCTCTCCTTCGACATTTCAAGCGAGAACACGGCCACCACCTTACCATCGCGCACAGCAGCGTTCTGGGCAATGTTGATCGCCCACGCTGTTTTTCCCATAGAAGGCCGCGCGGCAATAATGACCAGTTCGCTGTCCTGCAGGCCGCTGGTCATGCGGTCGAACTCGATATAGTGCGTGGCCAGACCCGTGACCTCGCGGCCCTGTTCGTAGAGCGCATCGATCGAGATAAAGGAGTTGGCTACAATCTCACCAATGCCGGCAAACCCGCGCTGAATGCCCTTTTCGGAGACCTCCATCAACTGCTGCTCGGTAGCATTGAGGACGTCGAGCGCCTCTTCACTCTGATCGGCGGCGCGCGCCATGGAGGTCTGACAGATGAGCATCAACTGCCGCAGCAGGCTCTTGTCCTTGACGATACGAACGTACTCTTCAACGTTAAGGCGATGCGGCAGATCCTCGGTAAGTGAGAACAGATATGCCCGGTCACCGATCGCCTGCAGCTCCTTGCGTCGATCGAGCTCCTCTATGACAGTGATCAGGTCAACGGCGCGTCCAATATCCACCAGGCCGGTAATGCAGGCGTAGATACGGCGGTGGGAATCCAGAGAGAAGTCATCCGTAAGAAGCTTTGAGGTTGCGTCATTGAACGCGATAGCGTCGAGCATCATGGCGCCGAGAATCGTGCGCTCGGCCTGAATGGAGGCCGGAAGGCCACGGTCGGTGAGGATGTCTGCGAAGGCTGCCATGAAGTTCTACGCTACCGACTTACACAGAGAGCCGTGCACCATAGCGGGTGCACGGCTCTCTAAGGCCTCTGTGGAGATACTGCACGCTTGTGGAAGCGTTGGAAAAGCGGTAGCCAACCTATCCCTTCGGCCTGTACTCCTTGAACAACTCCGGAAACTGCTTCTTCAACGCCGCCGTCTTCGGCACATCACAGATTTGGATATACGGATTGTTCGGGTTCTTCACCGCGTAGTCCTGGTGGTAGTCCTCACCGTCGTAGAAGGCTTTTAGGGGCTGAATCTGGGTCACAATGGGCTTGGGAAACGCGTGGATGCCGTCGATCTGGTGCACGTAGGCCTCAGCCACCTTCCTCTGCTCGTCGGACGTGTAGAAGATCGCCGAGCGATACGACGTGCCGACATCCGGGCCTTGGCGATTGAGCTCCGTCGGGTCGTGCACGACCGAGAAGAAGAGGCGCAGCAGCGTGCCGTAGCTCACCTGTGTCGGATCGAAGACGATCTTCACCGACTCGGCATGGCCGGTCGTCTCCGTCGTGACCTGGCTGTACGTTGCCGTATTGGCCGCGCCGCCCGCGTAGCCGGCCGTCGTGGCGGTCACACCCTTCACCTGCTGGTACACGGTCTGCACGCCCCAGAAACAGCCGCCGGCGAAGACCGCCGTCTCGGTATGCTTCGTCGAGGGTTCATCGAGCGTGGGTGCGGGAAGCCGCTCCTTCAACACTGCCTGTCCGATTGCCATATGCCTCCATCCTGCAAACGCGACTCCAAGAAACAGGAGCACAACCACGATGCGAACGATCTTTTCCACTGCGGAACTCCTGCGGCCTGGCAGCAGCCGCGCATTTCCTTGTTAGACGCAAAGACTACGCCCGCAGATTCTTAGCGACCTCACCGCATGGTGGTCTCATAACCATCGACCCCGGCCTAAACCTTAGGGAGACTCTGAATAAGTCCTTTGCTTTTCTTTCTTCCATTCCGAGCAACGCGAGGAACCTGCTTTTTGTTCGCATCGGCTAAATACTTTTAGACTTAATTCAGACCTTCCCTAGAAGTCGCTTCTCAAAACAGAGAACCCGCACGCCGGGACGAAACATGATCGAAATCTCGCCTGAAAAGCTATAGCCCAGCCGGGGAAAGAGCCGCTGCGCCGCCACATTATCCGCGCTGGTATCCGTTCGCAAAACCGCAATCCCGCGCTCGACGGCAATCGTCTCCGCCAGCGCCATCAGCGCGAGGGCGATCCCCTGGCCGCGAAAGGCCGGCTCCACCGCCAGGCGATGAATGACCAGGGCCGGCTCGTCAAAGTCCCACCCGACATGCGCGTACTCAGGCTCCTTCTCGGACGTGATGGCCGCGATCCCGGCGATCCGGCCCTCAACCTCGGCAATCCAGAGTTGCCGGCGGGCGACATCATGTTCAAAGACCCTCGCGTTAGGGTACGTCTCATCCCACTGCCGGTTGCCGCCGGCGAGCATGGCAGGAACAATACGGTGAATGAGGTCGAGAACCGCGGGCACATCCGCGAGCATGGCGTGACGAAGCTGCATCCCTTTTCCTGCGGATTTGCTCTGGGATCGAAATGGAGAGAGTTCAGGAGGCAAGCTTTCTTCCCTGCAACTCGATAAACACATGGATCAGGCTGACGGCTGCGGGAGTAACCCCCGAGATGCCGCTGGCTTGGCCGAGCGTCTGCGGCCGAATATCCGAGAGCTTCTCCTTCATCTCGCGCGAGAGCCCGCTCACCGCACCGTAGTCGAACCATGCCGGGATCACCTTGCCTTCGGCCGCCTTCAGCTTCTCAATCGAGCGCCGCTGCTGGTCCAGGTAGCCGCCGTACTTCACCTCAGTCTCGACCGCGCGCCACTCGTTGCGCAGCCAGGACGGAAGCACTGTCACTCCAGCCGTAAGAACGGCAAGCCAGGGAGCCGCCAGTCGCGCACGAGCCTCTGTTCTCAGCTGGGCCTCAATCACCGGCCGAAGATCCTCAATGCGCAGCTCCGGCCGGCGGAGCACCTGTGCGAGCAGCTGACCGATCAGCTTTCCGCTGTCGCCGGGCAGCTTGGCTTCGATCTCCGCAGGCAGCTCTCCAGCCCGCAGACGCACAGTCTCCAGCAGCGCGCGCAGCATGCCGGCGCGCGCCTGGCGAGCCTCATAGGCCTCCCACGTCGGGTCATCGATCAGCCCGAGCCGGCGCGCATGCGGCGTCAGTCGCGACTCCGCGTTGTCGATCCGCAGGTGCAGCCGGAACTCCGCGCGTGATGTGAACATGCGGTACGGCTCATCAGTCCCTTTGCTGATCAGATCGTCGATCATGATGCCGATGTAGGCCTCGGTACGGTCGAGCGTAAACGCGGGCTCGCCCCTGACCGCCAGCGCCGCGTTGATGCCCGCCATGATGCCCTGCCCCGCCGCCTCCTCATAGCCGCTGGTGCCGTTGATCTGCCCGGCAAGGTAAAGCCCCGCAATCGACTTGACCCGCAGCGTGCGATCCAGCTCGCGCGCATCGATCGCGTCGTACTCGATGGCGTAGCCGGGCCGCAGCATCTCAGCGTTCTCAAGTCCCGGAATCGAGTGCACCATCGCCGCCTGCACCTCCATCGGCAGGCTCGTGCTCATGCCGTTGATGTAGACCTCATGTGTCTTCAGGCCCTCAGGCTCGAGAAAGAACTGGTGCGAGCTCTTATCCGGAAAGCGGACGATCTTGTCCTCGATTGACGGGCAGTAGCGCGGTCCGATCGCCTCAATCTGCCCCGTATACATCGGCGAGCGATGCACGTTGTCGCGGATCAGCTGCAGCGTCTCCGGTGTCGTCGTCGCGATATAGCAGGAGATCTGGCGCAGCGGCAGCTCGCGCGTGCGCAGGCTGAACGGCGTCGGGTCCACATCGCCCGGCTGCTCCTCGAACTTCGACCAGTCAATAGTTCGGCCGTCCAGCCGCGGCGGCGTCCCCGTCTTCAGCCGGCAGCCGCGCAGGCCCAGGCGCTTCAGGCTCTCGCCCAGCAGCACGCTGGCGGGCTCGCCCGATCGGCCAGCCGTGTACTGCTGCTCGCCGCAGTGAATGAGCCCATTCAGAAACGTGCCGGTCGTGATGATCGTCGCCTTCGCCAGCACAGTACGGCCATCCCGCAGCAGCAGCCCGCGCAGCGTGCGCGTGCCATCCTCGTTCGCTTCAAGCACCAGGTCCACAACCTCAGCCTGCTTGATGAAGAGGTTCGGCTGGCCCTCAAGAACCTCGCGCATCTTCACCCGGTATAGCGCCTTATCGCACTGCGCACGCGGACTCCACACCGCCGGTCCCCGGCTGGTATTAAGCAGGCGAAACTGTATGCCGGTGGCGTCGGCGACCTCGCCCATAGCGCCGCCGAGCGCATCAATCTCCCGCACCAGGTGGCCCTTAGCAATGCCGCCGATGGCCGGGTTGCAGCTCATCTGCGCAATCAGATCCAGGTTCAGGGTAAAGAGCGCCGTCCGCAGACCCATGCGTGCCGCCGCCATCGCCGCCTCGCATCCGGCATGCCCGGCGCCGACAATGGCAACGTCGTATTGTTCCGTAAACGCCACGCTTCTATTGTAAAGTCGTGCGCAGGCTTGCGCAGGGGGATATACATCATGCTGAACGATGCTTCGCTGATCGGCTTCATTCCCACGCACGACGCCGAGGCGGCACGTCCCTTTTACGAACAAATCCTGGGGCTGACGTTTGTCTCGGATGACACCTTTGCGCTGGTATTCCGCACGGATCGCGGATCGATGCTTCGTGTGGTGCGCGTTGGAGAATTCACCCCGGCGCCCTTCACCATCCTGGGCTGGGAGGTGACGGAAATCGAGCAGAAGGCGCGCGATCTGGCCGGGCGCGGTGTGGCCTGTCTGCGATTTCCCTTTCTGCAGCAGGATGACGACGCGGTCTGGACCGCACCCAGCGGCGACAAGGTGCTGTGGTTCAAGGATCCGGACGGCAACACACTCTCGCTCTCGCAGCATACGCCCAGATAGCCCTGCCAGACAGCCTCAATCGAACCGCGGCAGATGATGAATCTCATGCGGCGGCACCGGCTCCAGCTCGCCGCCGGCCTTGACCCAGCCGCGCAGGCCTCCGTCGATCACCTTGGTCTGGCAGTTCTGCTGGTTCAGCATGTACGCGACACGCACGCTCGTCGCCTCGCGAATGCAGGAGCAGTAGAGGTAAATCTCGCACTCCGGCGCCATGAACTCCCGCAGCGCCACCAGCTCCTCCTCCAGGCGATGCGGCTCCACCCGGATCGAGTTCTTAATCCGCTGCATCCCCGGGTCGTAGTAGCCATGGCTGCGAACGTCGGCGATGACGACCAGCGTATCCGGATCCCTCGCGCGCAGACGCTCGTGCAGCACAGCCGGGTCAATGCGGTCGATCGAGCGAAACCGCCGCGCCTTGAGCGTGAACAGGATCCAGCTCAGCCCGTAGCCGCCGGCCAGCAGAAAGACCGCCCACAGAACGACATGGCCCGCGCGCACGAGCCAGCCCTCGATCGCATGGATGAAGCCGCTGAAGAGATATCCCGTCAGAACCCAGGCGGTCGAGTAGATCGCAGCGCCGCCGATCGTCAGCCGGAGAAAGCGGGAGAGCCGCATGTTCAGGCTGCCTGCCAGCGGAGACGCCATCGCGCCCAGCCCCGGAACGAACTTGGCGAAGAGAAGTGTCTTTGGGCCGCGGCGATAAAAGTAGTCCGCCGAGCGAAAGATGCACTGCTCCGGATTCGCGGTGAGCCGGCAGAGCAGCGCCAGCAGCCACCAGCCCGTGTAGCGGCCGCCGAGATAGAGCAGCGTATCGCCCAGAGCCGCGGCCAGCCAGACCGTCGGCAGCACCAGCAGCAGGTTGAACTCGCCAAAGTGAGCCGCGGCGCCCAGCGCCAGCAGCGCGATCGAGGCCGGCGTCGGCACGCCCAGGCTGCCCAGAAACACAACCACCAGCGTCAACAGATAGACGTGCTCTCCAATCAGCCGCTCCAGATCCATGCGTGCCCTGCCCGACCCTTCCCGACTCTACGCGGAGCGTTCCACCCGACTGGCGTTCTACAGTGCGCCTCAAAGCATATCTGGTTCGGCCTTTCTCCGTCCCGCTTCGTCATCTCGTACCCCAAAAATGCCGTCATCTCGACCGAAGACGAGCGGCTCCATCGCTCGTCGTAGCGGAGAGACCCCTGTATTTCGTCGTTGCTTTTGTAGTCTGCTTCCACCGAGACCCTGAACAAGTCTTCTCTTCCATTCCAATCCCTCAGCGAAGCCGAAGAAGAGGAACCTGCTTTTATTCGGATCTAAAACTCGAGCCGCGCCCCAAGCTGCACCTGCCGCTCGCGCGCCTGTCTCTGGCTGACGCCGTTATAGCTGCCAAAGGGCTGCGTATTCAGGCCCTCGGCGGCGATAGTCGCGGCGTCCTGAAACGTCAGCGGCGTGATGCCCGGTGTCCCCGTCAGAGCCGTGCCCGGCGTTCCAGCCAGAAACGCGCGCTCGGTCACAGCGGAGACGTTCCGGTGATTGGGAAGGTTGAAAACATCAGCGGTAAAGCGTAGCCGCACCCGCTCGTTGACCGGCACCTCACGGCTCACCCGCAGATTCAAATCAATCTGCTCCGGCAGCCGCAGCACATTGCGGCCGACCGTCGGCAGATACACCGCACCGCCGGAGCCATTCAGGCTCTCGTGCCCGCCGGCCAGCCCCGTCCCGCCGAAGATGTTGTAGCTGTACGGCCGGCCGCTGCTCTCCACCAGCACCGGCGCCGCCGTCCATCCCGCGGCTACGGCCCGCCGCCAGCGCGCGGCCGGCTTCGCCTGCGGCGCAATTATCGCGCTCAAAACGATCTTGTGCGGAACGTTTAGGCTCGAAAGCCCCTTGTCGTAGCGGACGTTCTCCGGGTCGAGCTGGCCGTTCGTGCGCGGCACCGAGCCCCCGTTCTCGCCGTAGTCAATCGTCTTCGACCATGTCCAGCTGCCCCGCAACTGCAGGCTGCGGCCGCTGCGTTTGCTGGCCTCAATCACCAGAGCGTTATAGCTTGCGTTCCCGTTCGAGAGGATGTCCGTCACCGGGCCGAAGGCAGTGTCGATCCGCTGCGTGTAGAGCGGCAGCGAAAACGTATCGCCATTGCGAACACCCGGCGTGGCATTGCCGCCGACTAGCTGAAAGCTCTTCGTCGCGGTCGCCGGTGCGATGTTGATGTCGGTCGAGTTCGGCAGCTGCCGCGTCAGGTTCAGCAGGTACCGCGCGTGGATCGACGTTTCGGGAGCGATCTCCCGCTCGACCTCAAAGCTCGCCTGCTGCGAGACCGGCAGCCGAAAGCGGCGATCGAAGACCATGGCGGAGGTGGTGCTCACCACACCGCTCGGCGGCGCGCCCAGAAACGCGCATGGATAGCCGAAGCCCTGGTTGCTCACCTGCGGGCACGCCGTCTCCACCGTAGGCAGAATGCGGATGCGGCTCACCGTCGAAGGCAGCGCCGTCTCAATCAGGGCGCTGCGGATCGTCGCTCCGGGAAGTCGCCCAAAGTAGAGCCCGAAGCCCGCGCGCACCGTCGTCCGCTCCGAGCCAAACGGCTGCCACGCCAGCCCAACGCGCGGACCGATATTGTTGCGGTCCTCCGGAAACACGCTCGTCGCACCAATCGCGCCAAACACCCGGTCGAGCGCAGTATTCGGCCTCTGCGGCAGCGGCAGAAACTCATACTCATACCGCACGCCCGCGCTTAGGCTCAGCCCCTTACGCAGGCGCCAGTCATCCTGCACAAAGCCGGCCCACTCCTGCGTTGTGAAGCGCGTATCCTGCGCGCCAAAGCTCTGCGAAAACGAGCGAAAACAGAACTCATGGATGGGCGCGTTGATACTCGGGCAGCCACCGTTTGGATACGCGTTGACGCTGAAGGTGTAGTCGGTGATCCAATCCACCAGACCGCCGGCATGCCCGTTCGTCGTGCCGCTGTCATAGTGGAACGTGCCTTCGGCGTTCGCGAGCGCCTGCACGTGGTCTTGCACAGAGCTGAAGTCCCCGCCCGTCTGCAACAGATGCCGCCCATGAACCCAGGTCAGCACCTCCGCCGCCTGCGACCTGCGTTCGTCCGGCGAAGGTCCCTTGCTCGCGGATGCCGGTGTGCCGAAGATCAGCCCCTGCGGCCCGATGGCAACTTCGGGCGCAAGCCCGCCGGGGCCGATCGCCGGCTCCTGCGACAGCGGTGTCTGCGCCTGCTCCAGATGCAGATCGCGGCCATACTGCGCGCGCACCTCGTTGCTCAGATGAGGACCGAGCGTGTGAATCCATCGGCCGATCACAGCGTCGACGCTCACCGTCGTGCTACCGAAGCTCGCCAGCCCGCGGTTCACCACCGACGCCGTCCGCCCGCCGCCCGCCGAGCTCGATCGCGCGCGGTTGTACTCCAGGCTGAAGCGATCGCGATCGCGCACCTGCCAGTCCAGCTTGCCGAAGTTGATCGTCTGGTCCTGGCGGCGCGCCAATTTGCCGGTCAGGCTGTCAAGGTAGTTCAGGGCCGCCTCTGTCTTCGCCACGGTCACACCGCGATTGCCCAGCAACGCCAGCTGCATCGGCGAGAGAGCGTAAAACGTCGCGCTCTGGGGCGAGGACACTCCGGGAAAGTTCCGTCGCTGCGCATCGAACGCATAAAAGTAAAAGAGGCGCTTCGGAATCGCCGCGCCGCCAAGCGTTCCGCCGAACTGCTGCCGTAGATCGTCGGACCGCACCACGCCGCTCGTGACCACGCCATCTCTGTAGTGTGTTGCGATGGCAAACGGATCGCCGGCAGCAAACGCGCTCGATCGCACCAGGTAAAACAAACTCCCGTGCCGGTCGTCCGAGCCGCTGCGTGAGACCGTCGCAATCACGCCTCCCGCCGCATGGCCGTAGAGCGCGGAGTCGTTCTGGCCCGTCACCCTGAACTCGCGCACGGCGGCCTCGGAGAAGGTGTAGGCCATGCCGGGATGTCGCCCCGCGCCCTCGCCTGCCGCATAGCCGCGCTGCGCCGCTCGCGCAGAGCCGCCATCCTCGGTCTCGTCCTCCACCTCGGGTCCGCTCTCCTGCCCGTTGCCGCGCGGCACGCCACTGTAACTCTGGTCATCGTCGACGCCGTCCAGGCGCGTGCTGTTCGCCGTCGGCGCAAGCCCGCTGAAGCTGAGTAGATCGAGCTCGGCGGTCGCGGCATTGGCCTGCGGGGTCAGCAGCGCGAAGCTCTGCCACCGCCGGCCATCAAGCGGAAGCAGGCCGATCTCCGGGCTGCTCAGAACGTTGGTCGCCGCCGCCGCCGCGCTCTCCTCCGTCGTCGCCGTCACCGTAATCTCAGCCGCAACCCGCTCGACCGCGAGCCGCGTCGTCACCTCGGCAACCGCTCCCAGCTGCACCTGCACCTCTACCGCGACGTCCGCCAGCCCTGTGGCAGAGACCCGCAGAGCATAGCTGCCGGGCGTCAGCGCGATCGCGTCAAAGCGTCCCTCCGCACCACTCGTGAGCCTCTGGTGCTGATGCGTCGCGAGATCCTCAAGATCGATCTGCGCCTCCCGCACAGCCGCTCCGGAGACATCCTCAACCCGGCCATGGATCGCCCCTGATGTCGGCCCCTGCGCCCCCGCCCATGCGCCGAGCGCCAGCACAGCCGCGGCCCCCAGATGCAGCATCGCGAAGACCCGCCGTAGCCCGCTGCCCGAGCCCTCCGCGTGCCGACCGTGCCGCTCTCCCGAAGATCGCATGGGGACGAAGTCACTTCCCGTGGCAGGTCCGGCCTGCACACGGGGCAAGAATATAGCCGAAGCAGCAGCATTGAAATGACGCAAAAGCGGCAGCGCACTACTTTTCTTTCTTCCATTCCGCTCGGCATGAAAGGTGTCATCTCGACCGGAGCAAAACGGCTTCTTCGTTTTGCAAAGTGGAGAGACCTGCAGTGTGTGCGCACCCGGCTATACATCTTCAAAGATTTTGCTTTGCCTAGAACGTAAGCCGAAGCGCCAACTGAATCTGCCGCACCTGATACGCATTGTTCGCATTCGCGGCTGTAACAGAGCCAAAGGTCGGCTGATAGCTCAGCGTCGAGACCGGCGCCTGCGCGCTGTTGGCCGACTGCACCGTATTCAGCACATAGCCGCTGCTGTTGATCGAGGTCGCATTCTGGTGATTCGCCAGGTTGAAGGCCTCGCCGATTAGCTCCACGTTGTACTTCTCCGCGAACGTAAAGTCCTTCTGCGCGCGCATGTCCAGGTTGATCGTGCGCGGATACCGGAAGCTGTTGCGCCCCAGCAGCGGAATGTAGCTGACGCCGGTTCCGGAGAGACCCGAGCTGTTGGCCTCGAGACATCCGCTCGCGTAGCACTGGTTCGGCACCGTACCCGACACAGCCAGCGAGTACGGCAGCCCGGACTGCATCTGGAAGAGCGGCTTGAGCGACCAGCCATTCGTCGCATACTTGAGCGCCGCGGTGCGCGAGCTGCCTGGAACGTTCAACAGCGCCCAGCCCACCACACGATGCGGAATATTGTTATTGGACGGACCATAGTTCGCGCGCGCATCGCCGAACGGGTCATACCAGCCATTGGTGCCGGCCGCCGTGCTGGAGTTCTGGTTGAAGTCCAGCGCATGTGCCCACGTATAGTTGGCGTCGTAGCTTATCCGCTTGGACGCCCGCTTCTGCACCTCAACCGTCAGCGCATGGTAGTTCGCGTTGATGTTGCTGATGA
>CAXTJC010000007.1:11525-17896 GCA_964244225.1 uncultured Acidobacteriaceae bacterium | reverse complement strand
GAGATCGCATACCGCGCATCGTCGAACTGCCCATCCATGTAGAGCACACCGCCGCGCAGCCCCGCGCGCTCTACCGTCGGCAGCCGCTCCATCGTCTCCGCCCGCGACAGCATCCGCGACGCGCCAAACGAGCGCTTGCCCGACATCCACTCGTACACCTTCAGTCCCAGCCCGAAGTACGGCGTGTCGATCGCCCGATAGATCGGTACGATGAACGGCTGCCGGCGCACCAGATGCGGCGCATTTCGCAGCATGGCGCCGCGCTCCCGCAGCGCGTCCATTACCAGCGTCACATTCATCTGTTCGAGATACCGCACGCCGCCATGCACCAGCTTAGTGCTGCGGCTACTCGTGCCCTTGGCAAAGTCATCGCGTTCGAGCAGTAGAGTTTTATACCCGCGCGACGCCGCCTCGACCGCCGTGCCCAGCCCCGTCGCGCCGCCGCCGATCACCACCACATCCCATATCGCCGGCCCCGCCGCCTCGCGCAGCAGCGCCTCCCGGCTCGGCATCATCGCTGCTCCCATCCCGCCGCCCTTCCCAGCGCCTGGCTCCATCGTTCGCGCATCGCCGACCGCTCTCCATCCGCCATCGTCGGCTCAAACACACGCTCCGCCTGCCACTGCTGCGCGATCGTCTCCGGCGACGTCCAGTAGCCGACACTCAGACCCGCCAGGTACGCCGCGCCCATCGCCGTCGCCTCCGTATTCCGCGGCCGCACCACGCGCACGCCCAGCAGGTCCGCCTGCAGCTGCATCAGCATATTGTTTGCCGACGCGCCGCCATCGACCCGCAGCTCCTTAAGCGGCAGCCCGGAGTCCGCCTGCATCGCCTCGAGCACATCCACCACCTGCAGCGCGATGCCCTCAAGCGCCGCCCGCGCGATGTGCGCCTTGGTGGTTCCGCGCGTCATCCCCAACAGCGCGCCGCGTGCGTTCTGATCCCAGCGCGGCGCACCCAGCCCAGCAAACGCCGGCACCATCACCACCCCGCCTGAGTCCGGCACTGACCCCGCCAGCGCCTCCACCTCGCTCGAGTGCCGAATGATCCCCAGCCCGTCGCGCAGCCACTCCACCACCGCGCCCGCCATCAGCATGCTGCCTTCAAGCGCGTATTCGACGCGCCCGTCGCGCCGCCACGCCACCGTCGTCAAAAGCCGATTCTTTGACGCCATCGGATCCGTCCCGGTCTCGAGCAGCATGAAGCTGCCCGTGCCGAAGGTGCACTTCACCATCCCCGGCGACGTGCACATCTGCCCAAACAGCGCCGCCTGCTGATCGCCCGCGATGCCCGCGATCGGAATGCCGGGGATCCCCGTCTTCGTCACCCCGCACACGCCACTTGAATCCACCACCTCCGGCAGCATCGACCGCGGAATCCTCAGCAGCTCCAGCAGCTCGTCGTCCCACGCCATCGTATGAATATTGAACAGCATGGTGCGTGAGGCGTTCGTCACGTCCGTCACATGCCGCTCGCCCTCGGTCAACCGCCACACCAGCCAGCTATCGACTGTGCCGAAGCATAGCTCGCCGCGTTCGGCCCGCGCCCGCACGCCGTCTACCTCATCCAGAATCCATCGCAGCTTGCTCGCCGAGAAGTACGCGTCCGCCAGCAGTCCGGTCTTCGCCTGGATCATCGGCTCGTGCCCACCCGCGCGAAGTCCTTCGCAGAACTCGGCCGTCCGCCGGTCCTGCCACACGATCGCATTAGAGACCGGCTCACCCGTCCGCCTATCCCATACCAGCGTCGTCTCCCGCTGATTTACGATGCCGACGGCCGCCATCTCCGAGGCGTCCAGCCCCGCATGCGCCAGCGCCTCGGCCGCTACGCCGATCTGCGTCGACCACAGATCGATCGGATCGTGCTCGACCCAGCCCGGCCGCGGAAAGATCTGTTTGAACGCCCGCTGCGCCGTCGCCGCCACCGCGCCACTCTCATCGATCACGAGCGCCCGCGAGCTCGTCGTACCCTGATCGAGAGCCAGAACAAACCGCTGCGCCATCGTCACTCCTCACTCGCTCGCGCGCGCCCGATCTTTCCTCAGGCTCGTCTTTCCTCGGACAAGAAGGATTACAAACTAAACGGAGATCCTCCGCTACACGAAGGATGACAACCAGCAAAGCAAGTCATCCGCGGCGCGGCCCCGAGCACAGCGACGCTACAGCATCTCTCCCGGGGTGTACAGCAGGCCGCTCCTGTCCCGCGATGCTTCCATATTGCCATGTTGCAAAATCATTCACGTTTCGGGTTCTGCCATCTGCCGTTACACTCCTGCTCACTGCTACACGCACACGATAAATGCTGCTGAAAGATTCGGAGCGACGTCTCTCCGGTCGAGAGCGGTATCGAGACAAACCGCTCTCTGAGCGGCTTGAGAGCTGTGTGTAGCGGATGGTCGTGACCCCAAGGAGAGCTCTACCATGCATCGTTTGCCCGTTCCCTCTGCTGACTGGTCTCCACGCCGGCCCGGTCTCATCCTTCCTCTACTGGCGCTCTTCGCCGGCTCTCTAATTTCATCCACTGCGCAAACTCCCGCTGCGCTCACGCCCGCTGCGCAGAAGCAGATGGCCGAGATCGCCGCCTTCAAGAAAACCTTCACCGATGCCGAGAAGAAGATGTCCTTCAACCTCATCCTTCTCTCGCGACAGGCACACCATCAGCCCCTCGGCAGTATGGCGCGCTTTATCAATCCCGGCGCGATTGACTCGACCGGCAAGGTCGTCGTCGACCTCAGAGCGGATCTCTCCCCGTCGCTTATGAGCAGCCACATCATGAGCACGGCGCAGCAGATCGACGGCCCCGTGCCGCAGACCGCCTTCGCCGACCATCGCCTGAATACCCACGTCGCCGCCGCGGATCTGCTCACACTCGCCGGCAGCACCGACGTGCATACGCTGCGTGAGGCCTCGCACGCCCACACCAACGTCGGTTCCGTCACCTCGCAGGGCTACATCACGCATACCGCCAACAAGGCCGTAGCGCTCGGCGTCAATGGAGCCGGCGTCAACATCGGCGTGCTCTCCGACAGCGCCAGCCCCGCCGAGATCGCAGCCCTTATCGCTAGCGGCGATCTGCCCGCCAATGTCACCGTTCTGCCCGGTCAGGCCGGCAGCGGAGCCGACGAGGGCACCGCCATGATGGAGATCATTCACGATCTCGCACCCGGCGCCAACCTCTTCTTCGCCACCGCCTTCAACAGCGAGCAGAGCTTCGCCGACAACATCCGCACCCTCCGCTTCACCTACCACTGCGACATCATCGTCGACGACATCAGCTATTTTGACGAACCGGTCTACCAGGATGGAATCATCGCCAAAGCGGTCGATGACATCACCGCCGACGGCGGCCTCTACTTATCTTCAGCAGCCAACTCCGGCAACCTGACCTCCGGCACCTCGGGCACCTGGGATGGCGACTTCCGCAACGGCGGCGCCGTCGCCGGCATCGGCGAGTTGCACAACTTCGGCACGACCGCCGCGCCGCAGATCAGCGACACCCTGACCAGCATCCCGAGTTCGGGCGTCTGGCTGCACTGGTCCGATCCCCTTGCCGGCGCCGCCGATGACTACGATCTCTACATCCTTGACGCCACCGGAACCGTGATCAAGGGCGCCAGCACCGCCACCCAGAACGGCACCCAGGACCCGCTCGAGTACATCTATCCCAGCTCCCCCACGGTCTGCGCCAGCAGCACGCCAACCGGCTACTGCCCAGCCATCGGCGATCAGGTTGTGGTCGCACTCTTCAACGGAGCCACCCGTGCCTTCCACATCGATACCGAACGCGCCACCCTCTCCATCGGCACCGCCAGCGCGACCTTCGGCCACAACGCCGGCAAAAACACCTTCAGCATGGCGGCCACCTACTGGAACAGCGCTCGCACCGGCGTCAAACCCTTTACCGGACCGGCGAACCCGATCGAGACCTTCAGCTCGGACGGGCCGCGCAAGATCTTCTTCAACCCGGACGGCAGTCCCATCACCCCCGGCAAGTTCACCTACGCGTCCAGGGGCGGTACGACCCTGCAGAAGCCGGATGCCACAGCGGCTGACGGTGTCTACACCAAGACGCCCGGCTTCCTTCCCTTCTTCGGCACCTCCGCCGCCGCACCCCACGCGGCAGCCATCGCGGCGCTCGTAAAGTCGGCTCACCCCTCGCTTACCAACGCGCAGATCAACACGATCCTGCATACCACCACGTTGGACAACATGGCCGCAGGCGTCGATCGCGACAGCGGCTACGGCATCCTGATGGCGCTTCCCGCCGTACAGGCCGCTCAGGCCGTCAAGTAGCCCGTCCCTCGCACAAGCCGAAGGGAGAGTCCCGCAAAAGGACTCTCCCGCACACCACCCTCTCTGCTTCATCTTTCATCCACGATTCCTTCCAGGAGACACCATGAACGCCTCAAAGATGCTTCTCTCTGCCGTCTGTGCCCTTGCCTCTCTCTCCGTGGTTGCCCCCGCCGAGACCATCAGCCAGTTCGACACCAAAGTTCCTGCCGGCTCCGCCACGCAGTCGGGCCGTCTCAGCCGCTCCGGCGTCCCGTCTGACTGGTCGGCCACAAAAGCCTTCCCGGGCGTCATCAACACCGGGACCAAGTACGAGTACATCACCTTCGACTTCACCGCCACCTCGCTCGCCCAGACCCCCTACGTTCAGGTCTCCATCTTCGACTACGCCAGCAGCGGCGATAACTTCCTCTCCGCCTACGCCGGCAGCTACAACCCAGCAAACAAATCGGCCAACTACCTGGGCGACGCCGGATCCAGCCCCAACTACTTCGGCACCGATGCGATCTCCTTCCAGATCGTCGTGCCCGCCAAGAAGGATCTGATCCTCGTCCTGAACGACACCCACGCCGGCAACTACACAGGCGCCGGAACCCCAGTCAACATCCTCGTTGAAGGCTTTATCGACACCAGCTTCGACGATCCCGCGCCCGTCCCCGAGCCCTCAACCTTCGCTCTGCTCGGCACCGGCCTTACCGGGCTGATCGGTCTGGGCCGCCGCCTCCGCCGCGCCGCCTGAGAACCTGTCAGAAAGACTCTGATCAAGTCCTTTGCTTTTCTTTCTTCCATTCGACCCTGAGCGAAGCCGAATGGGGAGGAACCTGCTTTTTGCTCGGACCGGCTAAACGCTTCTTTAACTTGATCAGACCTTCCCGAAAAGATTCGCTCTCCAGATAAACCATGGCCCCGTGCGTAATACGATCCCCTCTCACACACCGCACGGGGCTTTCCTTTGCCGCATCGCAACGCCGTCGAGTTTTACCGCACCCTGGTCGCCAACACGATAAACTTAGTTTGTGGCCCTCACCGCAACATCCCCCTCCGAGCCGGCTTCGCGCGCAAAGGCCATCGCGCGTCCCTCGCTCCTCGCCGACTACATAACCCTCTTCAAGCCGCGCGTCTCGACCATGGTCGTCATCACCGCCGCGGCCGGCTTTTACCTTGGCTCGTTGCGGAGCGGCATCAGTCCCTTCCATGCCAGCCTGTTTGAGGCCATGATCGGCATCGCCGCCGTCACTGCGGGTTCCTCCGTCCTCAACCAGGCGCTTGAGCACCGGTCGGACGCGGCCATGCGCCGCACCGCCACACGCCCCATGGCCGCCGGCCGCATCTCCTTCCCGCACGGCCTTCTGCTGGGTTTTGCCGCCATCATCCTCGGCACGCTCTATCTCGTCCACGTCACCAACCCGCTGACCGGCTTCCTCACCCTGCTCACCGCCGCGGGCTACGTCGGCATCTACACACCGCTCAAACGCATCACCACTCTCAACACCTTCATCGGCGCCTTCCCCGGAGCCCTCCCGCCGCTCATCGGCTGGACCGCCGCCCGGGGCGTGATCGAGTGGCCCGGCGTCGCTCTCTTCGCCGTCCTCTTTGTCTGGCAGTTCCCCCACTTCATGGCCATCGGCTGGCTCTATCGCGACGACTACCGCAGCGGTGGCATTCAGGTCACAGCCGCGCAGCAGCCGATTGAAGACGCCGCCCGCGCCACCGTCATCCAGAGCCTCTTCTACGCCGTCCTCATGATCCCCGTCTCGCTCTGGACTACCTGGCTCGGCATCACCGGCAAACCCTACGCCGTTGTCGCCGCGCTCCTCGGCCTCGTCTATCTCTTCTACACGCTCCGCTTCGCCCGCATCCTGCGCGCGCCGCTCGCCCCGGAGTCCCGCACCCTCGCCCGCGATCTCCTTAAAGCCTCCGTCATCTATCTGCCCCTGCTGCTCGCCGCCATGATCCTCAACGCGCAGGGCCGTCTCATCTTCTAGTCGTTCATACCGTAGTCATATGCCTACACAGGACGTACAAACATACAAGCAAAGCAGATCTCTTCGGGATCACAAGCAAAAAGCAGGATAGCAAGCC
>CAXTJC010000007.1:0-11425 GCA_964244225.1 uncultured Acidobacteriaceae bacterium | reverse complement strand
GCATGCCGACCTCCACCACCCTCGAACCCGTCACCTACCGCACACCACCCTCGATCATCATCGGCATCATCGCCGTCTCCGCCGCGGCCAGCGCCTTCCTCGCCTGGCTCGTCTACTTCCACGCCCCGATTGACGTCGCCGGCACCCACCTCACCTTTCTTCCCGCCCTCAACGCCGCGCTCAATACCTGCTGCACCATCGCCCTCCTCTTCGGCCTCACCTACATCCGCCGCCGCGCCATCACCGCGCACCGCAACAGCATGTTCACCGCCTTCCTCTTCTCCTCGCTCTTTCTCGTCGCCTACATCACCAACCACGCCCTCCACGGCGACACCCGCTTCCCCGGCCACGGCACGGCCCGCTTCGTCTATCTCTGGATCCTGCTCACCCCGCACATCCTCGCCTCCGTCATCGCCCTCCCGATGATCCTCGTCACCTTCTTCCTCTCGCTCTCCGGCCGCTTCGCCGCCCACAAACGCCTCGCCCGCTACACCTACCCCATCTGGCTCTACGTCTCCGTAAGTGGTGTCGTCGTCTACGCCATGCTCGCCGCCTATCGTTGATGGTTGGAACGTTGTCCGTTGTAACAACGCACGCACCCGGCTTTTACTATCATCCCTTAGCTCTCGTCCCGCAGGGACTGCTCTGGTCTTATTGTTCTCATCCCGCAGGGATTGCTCTCGTCTTCCTATTTTGATCCCGCAGGGATTGTTTTCGTCTTGTGCCGTCATCCCGCAGGGATTGCTTTCGTCTCCCTTGTTCCTGCCGCTTAGCAGAAGCTATCGCCGCTGAAGAAAGTTCGCCCTCACCATGCAGCCCGACACCCGCAAGCTCCTCACCACCGGCCTCAGCATCCTCTCGGTCGGCGCACTCTGCGCCGCCTCCGTCGCCTGGTTCTTCGGCGGCTACACCCCGCACGGCCCGCAGACCAACGCCGGCTGGCTCGCCCTCGTCTTCGCCCTCGGCTGCGTCCCTACCGGCCTCCTCACCCTCCTACTCGCCACCCTCAAGCTCATCGGCGACGCCCGCCGTTAGAAAGCGTTCGTACCGGCACAGTGCTGACAAAAGTGTCATCTCGACCGAAGCGGACAGCTCCACCGTCCGCGCAGTGAAGACACCCGCAGCTAGGCGGTTGAGAGCGCCACTACTGAGGGAGTCGGTGGGGCCTGCGAACGCTCCACAGCACACCCACCGTACGGAACTAGGCTCGGCAACGAACAGCATTCACCGTTGGTGCCGGAGAGAACGTACGAAGTCGGCGACGGCTCTTCCAATCTCCGGCCCGCTGGACTCCTGCAGGAAATGTTGGCCCTTTACCTTGACCTCGGTCTGGTTCTTAAGACCTTCGCAAAAGATCCCGAGTCTCCCGTTGCTGATGAAGCCTGGATCGCCCCTCAGCCAGAGCTTCGGCACCGGGGAGTCCCTAAGCCACTCGGAAAAGTCCGACACGATCTTTGTGACATCCGCAGGCGATCCGTCCAGCGGAATCTGGCGGGGCCACGTCAGTGTCGGGCGACGATCCTCTCCAGCGTTGAGGTAAGGACGGCGATACTCCGCCTTATCGGCCTCAGACAAAGTATGCTCTTCGACTCCAATCAGAAAAGCTTCTATGAAGGTGTTGTCTCTAAGGACCATGTCCTCCCCGGTAGCCGAGCGGAAGGCCTTGATAAGGTTGCGGGAGGTGTCATCAGGAAAGTCGCTCCAGGTAAGTGGCAGGGGAGGCGCTTCCATATAAGCGATACCCTGTACCCGATCAGCATGTTGATGCGCCCAATCAAAACCGAGGGTCCCACCCCAGTCGTGGATGACGAGCACCACGTCACGCTTCAAGTCCAGCTCCTCCCAGAGCGCGAACAGGTATTCGCGTTGCTCCGCATAGGTGTAGCGGTCAGGCCCCGAGTTTGGAAGCTTTTCGGAGTCACCCATGCCGATCAGGTCGCAGGCGATCAGCCGGCCAAGCCCTGCGCAGGCCGGCATCACCTTCCGCCAAAGATAAGAACTCGTCGGGTTGCCATGCTGGAAGACGATCGGCGCGCCTTCGCCCTCGTCGATGTAGGCCATTTTGCGACCTTTAATCTCGATAAACTTTTTCATTGCGAAAGCTCCGCCATCCCTTTGGTTTCTCCTTCTATGTCGCTGGGCTCAAGGTGTGATTTAGAGTTCGACATCAACCTTGCTACTTAGTAGAGCGATCATTACACTATCTTTGTTGTACGTCAACGAATTTTTGAGCGGGCACTACAGAAACGGAAACAGCACATGGGACGGACTCGCGCATTCGACATGGAGGAGGCGATCGGAGCCGCAACCAAACTCTTTTGGCAGGGCTACGACAGAACATCGCTGACCGACCTGACGGACTCGCTGGGCATCGGTACGGCCAGCTTCTACTTCGCTTTCGAGAGTAAAGAGGCACTCTTCCGTAAGGTGGTTGGTCGATATATCGCGCTTTTAGATGAGGCCTACAAAGATGCTTTTCAGGCCTCCACGACCAGCCTCAGCGTAGAGGCGCTTCTTCGCCACTACGCCGACGTAGTGACCGATGCCGGGCACACGCCAGGCTGTCTCGTCGTGAACAGTTCACCTTCCATTCACGCGGACGATGCGCTGAAGCAATGGCTTGCCGGACATCGAGAAGCGCTGCGTCGCAGATTAGAGAATCGTTTTTCTGCGGATCTCGCCGAAGGCAAACTCCCGGAGGCCTGCAATCCCAAAACGATGGCCCGCCTGGTGGTAGCCCTTGCTGGCGGCATCGCGATCGAGGCTCAAGCGGGAGCGAGCCGGCAGGATCTATACGCGATGATCGACCTGGCGCTAAAAGATTTTGCAGAGAGAGGAGTTTAGCGCGACATACTTGCCCATCTCTCGCGGAATTAATATTTTGCGAGAGGTAAGCGGGATAGAACCCTGCTCTCCCGTTAGTAGACGTCCCGCTGATACCGCTTCTGCTTCTTCATCTCCGCCAGGTACTCATTCGCATGCTCGAGCGTGCCATTTGAGCCCTGCGCAATCGCATCAAGCAACGCGAGTTCCACATCCTTCGCCATGCGGCTCGCGTCGCCGCAGACGTAGAAGTACGCCCCTCGCTCGAGCCACTCATAGAGCTCCGCTGCATTTTCCGCAATCCGGTCCTGTACATAAACCTTCTTTGCCTGATCGCGCGAAAATGCTGTGTCCAGCCGCTTCAAAAGTCCATCGCGGTGCATCCCTTCAAACTGCTCCTGATACAGGAAGTCCAGCGCCCGCCGCTGCTCGCCAAAGATCAGCCAGTTGTCGCCGGTCTGCCCCGTCGCCTGCCGCTCTTCGAGAAACGCCCGAAACGGCGCGATCCCTGTTCCCGGACCGATCATGATCACCGGCGCGGTCGTATCGTCTGGTAGCCGGAACGCCGCATTGGCATGCAGAAAGATCGGAAACGTAGCTCCCACCGGAGACCGGTCACCCATATGACCGCTTGCCAGTCCCTGGCGCTCTCGCCCATGCGACTCGTACCGGATCACCCGCACCGTTGTCTGCACGTTGTCCGCATGCTGCGCCTGGCTGGAAGAGATTGAGTACATCCGCGGCGTCAATCGTGAGAGCACGTTGAAGAGCTGCTGCGGCGCCGTCACCACGCCCGGAAAGTCCGCCGCCAGATCCACGAACTCGCGCCCCCAGCAGTACTCCTCCGCCCGCGCCTTGTTCTCCGGCCCGAGCAAATCAGTCAGCCCCGCATGGCCCGGCGCCAGCTTCCCGAACTGGTTCACGCTCCCGCGCGTCAGCTTGCCGATCGCCAGCCGCGTCCGCAGCGCCTCGTCCAGATCGATCTCAACCTTATAGTGATCGAGCACCCGCTCCGATCCCGTGAACTTCAGAGCCGCCAGCACCTCATCCACGGCCTCACGCCGATTCTCAGGGATGATCCCGACCGCATCACCCGGCGTGTACTGCATCCCTTCGTCGAGCGACAGCTCGATATGCCGGGTCTCCTTCTCTGACCCCGCGCCCGTCAGCAGCTCGTTCACTAGCACTGTGGCATGAAAGGGATTGTTCCGTGTGTACTTGGAGGCGTGGCTCGTAGCCGGTGCCTCGGTCTCGATTAGCGTCTGTTCGCTCATAATTGTCCTTTAAGGCTATCGCATTTCTCCCGCAGATGTAGAACTCAACGCGCAAATCAACGCCATTTTCTATTGATGAAAATGCTCTCCCGCTGCATGCGATCTGTTCCTCCCAAGACAAAAATGCTGGCCACACCTTCGCATACGAACTGTCGTCCCCCGCCTTTATGAGGCAACGATTCAGGGCAGCCGAAAGACCAGCCCCGTGCTGATCGTCTTCGGCGCATAGGTGGCGCCCAGCCCGCTCAGTCGCCCGTAGCTGAACTCCACCACACGCCAGTCTAGCCGCGGCAAAAAATTGAAATCCACACCGCCCAGAAACTGATACGTCGCATGGCTCGCACTCTCCCGTGCCGTCCCCTGTCCTACCGTCAAGCCGCCATACCCAACCAGCGCCTCCACATACGGCTTGATCGGCAGCACATGCGGCGTCACCGCGGCGCGAACCCCAACCTCAAGCGTGTTCAGCGACTCGTTGCTGTCCGCGCCGTGTATGTCGCCTCGCCGCAAAAATGATCCGCGCACGTCGTACCCCAGCGCGATTAGCCCCAATCCGTTGTCGTGATAAAGCCCGATCGTCGGCCCAAACATCCAGTCCGTGTTCGCCGCCGGCACCTTGCCGCCCGTAAACTCCGCATAGATCGCCGTCTGTGCGTGCCCTAAACCTCCCTGCACGATCAAACCCGCTGCCACAACACCCATCCAAACGCGCATCTCTACCCCAAGCCCCAAGTGACTCTGTTCCGAGTGATCCTCTTCTCCTCAAGACTACGTTGCCCATCGATCGTCATCGATGCGTCATGCAGGAAAAGCACCACCTTCGGCAACCACCTTCCAGACATCGCCGGTCAGCCTTTACGAGCAACCCGGCTTCAAGTCGCTACAATCCTGGTACACCGTCGCTGAGCTCTTCGCGGTGTATCTCGCATCGTCTCGCGGAAATGTGGTCTCCATGTCATCTCGTCCCCGCGGCCTGGCCGCCCTTCCCGGTGCCGGCGCTGCTCTTCTCTGCGCCTCGAGCGCACTTGCTGCGGCCGCCCCGCCCCACGGACCGGCAGCACAGCAGATCGTCGGCTACATCTCCCCCAAACACGTCCTCACCGCAGCCGATGTTCCGGCACACAAGCTGACCCGCATCAACTATGCCTTCTCTGCCATCAGAAACGGGGAAATGGTTGAAGGCTCCCCCTTCGACGCCGAAAACTTCGCCCTTCTTCTGTCGCTCAAGCAACAGAACCCCGGCTTGACCATCCTCGTCTCCGTCGGTGGATGGGGCGGCTCCGGCAACTTCTCCGATATGGCTCTTACAGTCTCCAGCCGCGAGCGCTTCATCGAGTCCGTAGTTCGCTTCATCACGCAGTACAAGCTCGATGGCCTCGACATCGACTGGGAATACCCAGGTTTAATCGGTGCCGGCAACACCTTCCGCCCCGAAGACAAGCAGAACTACACCGCGCTCCTCCGCGAGCTGCGCGCCCGCTTCAATCGCGAAGAGAAGCAGCAGCACCGTCACCTGCTCACCTCGATCGCTGTCGGCGGCAATGCCGACTTCATCGAGCACACCGAGATGGCTGCCGTCGCCCGCTACGTCGATACCGTCAACCTCATGACCTACGACTACTACGGTCCGGACAGCGACAAAATCTCCGGCAATCACGCGCCCCTCTTCACCGATCCCGCCGATCCGAAGAAGATCTCCGCCGACCGCACCGTCCGCGCCTATGAAGCCGCCGGCGTCCCCGCATCCAAGCTCCTGCTCGGCCTTCCCTTCTACGGCAAGAGCTGGGCTAACGTCGGCCCCGAAAACAACGGCCTTTTTCAGCCCGGCTCCAAACCCGCCGGTACCTTTCACGACTACAGCGCTCTCGCAAGCTACAGCCAGCAGGGCTACACCCGGTACTGGGATGCCGCCGCCTCCGTCCCCTGGCTCTACAACCCCGACACCCGCACCTTCATCTCCTACGAGGATCCCGAGTCCCTCGCCCGCAAGTGTCGCTTCGTCCTCGATCGGCACCTCGCCGGCATCATGTTCTGGGAGCTCACCGAAGACGACAACGGCACGCTTCTGAACACCATTGACACCTCTCTGCATCACACGCCCGCGCGAGTCCCGACAGGCCCAACGCATGCCGCCACACGCTAGCACCGCTCCCGCGCCCTTATGCGATCCGATCGCCTACGATCGCATCCTCTCGATCGACATCTTTCGCGGCTTCACCATGCTGCTCATGATCTTTGTGAACGATCTCTCGAGCGTGCGCGGTTTGCCTCGCTGGACCTACCACGCCCACACACAAGAAGACTTCATGACCTACGTGGACGTGGTCTTCCCCGCCTTTCTCTTCATTCTCGGCATGGCGCTTCCTCTCGCCATCGAGCGCCGCCTGCGCAAGGATCCCTCGCTCCTCCGACTCAGTGGCCACATTGTCCTGCGCACCTTCGCCCTCGTCGTCTTCGGTCTTATCCTGGCGAATACAGATGCCGGCAGCAGCGCTCTCATGCACGGCCTCAACACCTATGTTTGGGGCCTGCTCGCACTCCTCGGCGCCATGCTCGTCTGGGCCGTCTATCCGCGCGCTCCACGATATGCCGCTCTCTTTCGCGGCATGCGCATCTCCGGTCTGGTTCTACTCCTCTTGATGGCCGCGCTTTTCCGCCGTATCGCGCGCAACGGTCATGTCGCATGGATCGACTTCTCCTACCCCGAGATCCTTGGCCTCATCGGTCTCACATATCTCTGCGTCTCGATCTTTTACCTGGTCACACGCCGCTGGGCCTGGGCTCCATTCCTCTGGTTCGTCGCGCTCACCCTCTTTTGCTGCGCCTCCGCGGACAGGCTGCTGCTCTTCCCGGACCGCACTTCCATGTGGGCGTGGCCCGTGAGCAATGGCTCCATGGCAGCTATCGCCATGGCCGGCGTCTTCACCTCCAGCCTCTTCTTCGGCCCGCTCTCTGCCAGACTCCAAACGCCAACTCGCCGCATGGCTGCGGCTCTCGGCTTCGCTCTTCTCTCAGCAGCAGCCGGCTTGATTGCCGCCCCGCTTGGTATCTCGAAGAATCGCGGAACCCCAACCTGGAGCCTGTGGAGCATCGCCGCCAGCATCCTCGTCTTCACCGCCCTCTACTGGCTTTGTGATGTGCAACGCCGCTCGGCATGGGCCGCCTTCCTCATGCCGGCTGGTTCCAACACCCTGCTGACCTATCTCGTTCCCGATCTCGTCTATTTCGCCATTGCCGCAACTGCCACAACCTGGTTCCGCACCCATCTCGCGTATGGCCTACCCGGCCTTGTACGTGCCTGCATCTTCACCGCGCTGATGCTCACCTTTGCCGCTCTCCTCACCCGCGCTCGTGTCCGCCTGCAGCTCTGACCCCTAAATGCAAGAGCGCCGCGACATGACTTCTGCCGCAGCGCTCTCGGATCTCCCTCTGGTGAAACTCCAGACAAGTCCTTTGCCGTTCTTTCTTCCATTCCGGGCACCGCGGGAAATCTGCTTTTTGCTCGGACCAGCTACTATCACTTTCTGAAGCAAAATTCTTGGAATGAATCAAACATTCCCTACGGGCGAGAACTGTGTTTAATGCTTACCCAGCAACCCTCCCAGCGCATTGCCCAAGGGATCCTTCGCAGACTTCCCCGGAGCAGCCGCCCCCTGCCCCGCCTTGCCGCCCAGCAGCCCGCCTGTCTGGCCGCTGATTAGCCCCTGCGCCGCACTGGCACCCAGTCCTTTGGTCAGCGCGGCCAGGTTCGGCGCAAACGTCGGGTTGCTCGTCGTACCGCCGATCGCCACAGGAATACCTGCCTTCAGCAATCCACTGGTAAGCCCACCGGCTGCCCCCAGCCCCTTCGCCGCTCCGCCTGCGCCGCCGGGAATGAAGCCACCAGCCAGCCCTGCCAATCCGCCAAGGCCGCCTGCCACGCCGCCGCCGCCGCTCGCTGCCGGTGCTCCGGCAGTCGGCGCTGCTCCGCCCGTCAGGCCGGTCAGCTTCAGCAGCACGTTATAGTCGAGCGCCCCAGCGGCGCTCACACTTCCCGCCCCGGTCGCGGTTCCGACACCCGTCACATCAAGCGCAATCTTGTCCGTGCGGATCGCGCCACCTGCCTCATCCACGACCATACTCAGCGAGCGTACATTGGTTCCCGATCCTGTAGCCGAGCCGATCCGTCCGCCCGTGAACTTAGACAGCGTCTGCAGCTTCGATCCGAGATCGAAGCCCGCAAGCTGCGTGTTGCTCACCTGTACCGGCCCGCTGATTGTCGGGCGCGCCGTCGATCCTGAAACTGTAAGCGTCGTGGTTACAGTTCCACCCTGCAGCCGCGACCCTTGCGGTAGGTTGACCCCGAGCGCCGGCAGAAATGCCTCAAGCTCATTGATCGACATCGCATTCCCATTCACCTTCAGGTTGAGCGCCGTCGTTGCTCCGCTCGTCTGGTACGTTCCCGAAAGGCCGATAGCCACACTGCCGATACGGATCGTCGCCTGCTGCAGCGTACCCGTCATAGCTCGTTCATCCTGCGCTACCGTGAACTGCACGTCGAGAGGCTTTGCCGAGGGTCGTCCATTCTTCGCGAGCTTGATCCCGTCCACATGCGCCGTCCCGCTCGCATTCAACGTCTGCCCATTCGACCTAACCTTCGCATCCAGGTTCGCCAGCCCATTGATGCCCGCATCGGGTGCTAGGACGCCGCTGGTCTCAAGTTCGACGTGCTTCAGCGAAACTGTTGCGTCGACCGGAGTTGCTGCCGAGTTCACCTGATCAAACGGTCCCGCCTTCCCGCTCGCGCTCAGGCTTCCACCACCCGGCAGCTGCGCACTCACGGAGAAGGGCGAGAAGCTCTTCGGCGTAAGATTTGTAATTGTGGCGTTCAGCTGTTGATAGACAGCCGGTGCCCCGCCCTGCCCGGGTGTCGTCAGCGTCACCGTTCCATTCTTCACCTCGGCGCTATCGACCGAGAGATTCTCCATCATCGTCGAGCCTTCAGTATTCGCCGCCGGCTTGACAGGCTTTGGTGCGGTGTTCCTGACCACCGTCACACGAGGCGTATCGACCAGCAGCTTCGTCACATGCAGCTGCGTCCCGCTCCAGGCCGCATCGAGCACCAGGTTCTCGACCGTTCCCGAGATCCCGGCAGACGTATCCACAAATCCTGCTGCTAGCGGATCAATATGCTTCATATCGAGATGACCGGTAAAAGGTGTTGCCGCCGCATCCTGCTGGTTCAGCGGCCCAGCCGTTCCATTCAGCGTGACCACACCATCTCCCGGCAGATGCGCCGACGCTGTAAACGGAAAGGCATTCGCAAATCCGAAGTTCTTTACATCCAGACTCACCTGTTCGTACGTCCGGTTTGGCTCCGCTGGGGCGCTGCTCGTTCCTGGTCCGGTTCCAACCGTAATCTGCCCATTCACAACTTCAATGTGTCCGACCGTCAGATCGGGGAAGGCCTGCTTGGTCTCCGCGTCCTGATTGCCTGACTTACTTGCCGCGCCGCCAATTGACGAGTAGTTCCAGAGCCCCTTTGCTCCGCGCAGCAGCTGAATCTTTGGGGTTTCGAGCGAGAAGCTGCGGATGTGTATCTCACGCCGCAGAACCAATGGGATGATCTCCACACCGATCTTCACGCTCTGAGCCTGAATAAAGGGCTGCATGCTGAACTGCGGGTCGTCGGCCACCGTTGCATTCTCCGCGACCAGACCGCCCGACCAGACCGACAGATTCAGCTTGCCGATCGTAACCTTTCGCCCCAGCGACTTTGAAAGAGTCGTCTCGATCCGCGTGCGAAAGTTGTCAGCGTTCAAAAACATGGGAAGGGCCGCGACCGCCACGACCACCAGCAATACCACTACTCCCACACCAGCCAGCAGCACACGCGTGACTCTTCCCATAGCTAAACCCTCACAATCTTGTAATCGGTGGGATGCCGTCCCGCACACTACTGTTGCAACTCTTCCCAAACCATCCAATTCCTAAGAAGCGCAACCTGCAGCAAACAGAACAATGGGGAGAGCCGATGCTTCAGCTCTCACCATCAATCTGTCATTTATTGTTTAGGAAAACTGCCCTCATCTAAAGAATGCCGTCACCTTGACCGAAGCAACGAGGAGTGAAGAGATCCACGTATTCCGCCGTTGTCGTTGCTGCTCTTTCCTCATTAAGCGCCCACCTCAAGGATCTCTAAACAGGCCGGCATTGCCCTGCCAGATAAACCAAGTCTTCACCCTAGCCACTTCGGGTTTTGAGCCGTCCCGTCAAAGTGGTTCGTCGTCTTGAACAGCTCATACGTCCCCGTCATCGCGGCCTCCTTCGTCTTTTCCAGCAGGCTTGCAATCTGCGTATCGGACATTGGCTTGAAGGTCTTGGTGGCCGTCAGCGCCTGATCCAGAATCTTGTCCGAATCGATTCCCGTAATCACCACCGAGACCGGAAGCGTCAGCGAGTAGTGCAGCGCATCCATCGCCTGTACCGTCCCGCTGTCCAGAATGTAATGATCCCCAAACGTCTTCATCGCCAGCACGCCCGTTCCCTGCTTCTTTGCAACCGGCATCACCTCATGCTGAAATGAGCGAAAGTGCGCGTCCATTACGTTAATTGGCATCTGCACCGTGTCGAAGTGGAATCCGTGCTTCTCCGCAGTCTCAAACATGCGCAGGTGCACCACGGGATCTTTGTGTCCGGTAAATCCGATGTAGCGAATCTTCCCTGCATCTCTCGCTGCAACCGCCGCCTCAAGCGCCCCGCCCGGAGCGAAGATGCGGTCCGGATCGTCCATTCGGATTACCTCATGAAACTGCACCAGGTCGATCACATCCGTCTGCAGCCGCCCCAGCGACTGCTCCAGCTGCTTGTTGTATTCGGCCTTGGTGCGTCCATCGATCTTCGTCATCAGGAAAACCTTCTGCCGATATCCATCCTTCAGCGCCTGCCCCACCCGGACCTCGCTAATGCCGTCGTTGTAATCCCAGCAGTTATCCATAAACGTGATGCCGGAGTCGATGCCCTTGCGCGCCAGCGCAATCATTGCATCCGCATTCTCCCCTTTGCCCAGATGGTAGCCGCCCATCCCGATCGCCGAGACCCGCTCACCCGTCGTTCCCAGCTCGCGGTACAGCATGCCCGGCGCCTCGGCCCGCTTCGTCGGGGTATGCTTCGCCGCCCCTGTCTGTGCTCCACCCGAACCCGCAACCGCCGCTACACCCACCGCCGTTGCACTCTTCAGAAAATCCCGACGCTCCAGGCTGGCTCCCTCATTTTCAACGTGTGCCTATGTGATGCGCTCAGCCGCCACCAGGACGAGCCATCCGAACGACAATCTGACGCAGGGGAGG
>CAXTJC010000006.1:10946-18055 GCA_964244225.1 uncultured Acidobacteriaceae bacterium | reverse complement strand
AGGCGCGAGGGTGTTAATCTGGAAGACCTCCGGCAGGCCGTCCGCCGTGAGCTTGCGGCTGCGCTCCTTATAGCCGATTGCGGCGTTATGAATGACCGCATCGAAGGTGCCCAGCTGATTCGCCTCAGCCGCGAGCGCACGCGTTTGATCGAGACTGGCAAAATCACCAGTGAGGATCGCTTCAGCGCCGGGAAGTTCACGGCGAGTATGCTCGGCGCGATGCGCGTTGCGGGCGTGAGCCACAACCGTGTGACCCTGCTCCAGCAGGAGCTGAGCGGCCATAAGGCCAAGACCGTCAGAGGAACCGGTGATAAAAACGCGCGCCATGTGAACACCTCGATCATAGTGTTGGATGATCGGCGATGAAGCACGGAGGGAACAGGCACAGCATCAGGAGAAGTGCTCTAGTAGCTCACTTTTAGCGCGAACTGACCTAACCGGGCATTATTCCGCGAAGACGTGATCTGGCTGAAGTTCGACGCATTTCTGAAGTCGAGGTTGGTGGGCTGTCCGAAGCTGTGCGAGTTGAAGAGATTGAAAGCCTCGGCGCGAAACTCCACCTGAAAGCGCTCGCGCAGCGAGAACTGCTTGAACAGGGAGAAGTCCACGTTTGAGAAGCCCGGCCCGCGTGCCTGGTTGGGTGCTCCGCCGAGTGGCGCAAAGCCGCTTTGCCCGATCACGGTCGCGATAGCAGGCTGCGCGAAGGCCGCCGGATTCAACCATTGCTTGGGGCTATGTGGACTTGCATATAGGCTCTGGCCGGGAACCAGGTTGGCAAAGCAGCCGAAGTCCGAGGTCGTCTTAACTGGGCATTGAACCGTAAACGGCTGTCCCGACTGGTGGGTCACGATGTAGTTCGTCACCCAGCCGCCAGCCAGCGCATTGACCAGCGCACCCCTGGAGTGAAGAAAGGTGCGATTGTTGCCGAAAGGAAGAATGTAGGTTCCCGAGCCGTGTATGACATGGGTGGTATCGGTGTCGCAGAGGCCATAGTCGCCATTGATGCCGAAACCCGGTAGCCATTGCGCCCGAAAGCCCGGCGAATTACCGGAGATCGTGCGCTGGTTCGTCAGGCACTTGGCATAGGTATAGTTCGCATTTACCGTCAGCCCGAGGCTGAGCTGGTGCGCATAGGTCGCCTGCACCGAGTTATAGCTGCTCGATCCATCCGTGCTCTGAAAGGCGGAGTTTTGAGAAAAGATGGGAAACGGGATGTGTCCGAACACAGGGGGGTCTTTAGAATTTACATCCGGCGGCAGGATAGCCGAGACCGAGTTGTGGCTGCCCGTGCTGTCAAGGTGCCGGCCAGAGTTTCCGACAAAGCCGATCTGAATTGAATCATGATCGGTGAACTGATCCTGCACGGTGAGGTTGTAGGTTTGCGTGTAGGGCGTCAGGAAGAGATACTGCCGGCCGTTCAGCCCGATACCGGCGCCATTTACGACCGAAGGATCCTGCAGGTTCTGTCCGATCAGCGCGTTCTCGATCGTCGCCGTCTGCCCGTTCGGAATCGTTAAGGCGTCCTGCGAGGTTGGTGAGTTGAAGCCCAGCGTATACGAGAACGGATAGTTCGTCCCGAGAGTGCCGCCGAAGCCGATATTATCGAGCGCACCATAAGCGATACCGTAGCCGCCACGAATTGCCGTATGCGGCGTCGGCCGGTACGCAAAGCCGATGCGCGGAGCGAAGTTATAGCTCTGCGCATCGCCTGTCGCGTTACTCGAGTTGCAGTTGATCGCGATGTTATTAGCCGCAATAAGCGTGTTGAAGCTTGCGGAACGCGGAACCGCGCAGCCCTGCGGTGACATGTAGATCGTTCCCGAAGGCCCATTGCCGCCATCCTGGATAAAGTTTGCCTGGCGTCCGCGTACCTCGGCATTGGGCGTGTAATGATCCCACCGCAAGCCCAGGTTCAACGTTAGATTTGGCGTAGCCTTCCAGTCGTCCTGAAAGTAGGCGCCGATGTAGTAGCGCTGCGTCTTGGTCTGCGCGTAGTTGGAGGTGCCATATGAGGTTAGGCCGCCAAGGTTGCCGATGCCATTCGGCACGGTAGCCGCCTGTGGAGTCAGCAGCAGGTCGGCCATGCCGTTGTACCCGCTGCTCAGGTTCGGAACGTCCGAGAACTTGCCGCTGAAGGTAAACGAGCCTTTGGCATTGGGCGGTTGAATGATGCCGGCGCGGATGTCATCGACCTGCACGCCAGACTTGAAGGTATGCGCCTGGTACTGCTTGGTCACGTTGTCGCTGTACTCCAGTACCTTCGTCGTTTCCAGCGTCGGTGTGTACCCGGCCACGCCGAGCCCGGTCAGGCCCGAGACGTTAATCTGCGGCAGGCCGCCATTGCCCGGCGACTGCGGAACGCCGGGAATGCCGAACTGCGCCGGCAGGCCGAGCGTGTTGGCTTCAAACGGAATAATGCGCTGGATGCTCTGGTTGAAGCCGGCATGGGCCTCATTGGTTAGCGTAGGAGAGAAGACGTGGGTGTAGCCGAGCGTGATGCCGTAGCGCGGTGCGTCGGTGTTGCCGGCGCCGAAGTTCTGGCCCTCGGCCAGGCCAGGCAGAACCGGAGGCGTGGTGTACACGGTGTGGCTGTAGTCGAAGACGCCAAACACGATGTCTCTGGAGCTGAAGTTCTGATCGATGCGCGCGTCGTACTGATTAACCGACTGTGTCGACTTGGGAAAGATGTCGTAGTTATCGCGGCGTGTCTCGCGGCCGGGGGTCGGCATCGGATAAAGCTTCAGCAGCTTGATCGCGTTCGGATCCAGCCGATTGGCCGGTAGCACGTTTAGGGCCTGCTGTTGCTGGGTGAAATCCGTCATCCCCGCGATGCTGCCGCCCGAGTAGAACGGATCCCGAACTGTAGCGGCGCTGCCCGACACATTGCGCAGACCGGTCACGGGATCAACCGCTCCCGCGGCGACCGTGCGCGTGGTCGCGGGATCGAAGATCGTCGCCAGCAGATACTTGCGGCCAAGCGCGTCTACCGCGGGCGGCGTGGAGGCGCTATTGGCGAGCGCAAAGTAGTCCTGGAAGTTGGTGAAGTTGCTGTTCTGCATGCCGAGCGTCGGCACGTAGGAGGTGCTGTGCGCCGGTACCACGATGCGCGTGCCCTGGTAGTCGAAGAAGAAGAACGTCTTATCTCTGCCGTTGTAGACCTTCGGGATCACGACCGGGCCGCCCACCGTGCCGCCGAACTGGTTCTGGTGGTAGGCCGGCCGCACACGCTGCGCCGGGTCCGCATAGTTGTTGGCAAAGTAGTCGTTCGCGTTGAACGCCGTGTTGCGGATGTACTCCCAGAGGTTGCCGTGCAGCCCGTTGGTGCCGGACTTGATCACGGCATTGACCACCGCGCCGGTGGAGTGGCCGAGCTCCGCGCTGAAGTCGCCGCTCTGCAGCTTGAACTCCTGAATCGCATCGGGCGGTGGCGTGAAGACGGCGTTGGTGCCGAGCTGGGTTCCGCCGTAGACCTCCTCATTGTTGTTGATCCCGTTCAGCCGAATATCGTTCTGCCAGAAGCTGACGCCGTTGGTCACAAAGAGCGCGCTTCCCGGCGTTCCGCCGGCCGTGGTCGTCACCCCCGGAGAGAGCTGCGCGAGTGAGACCCAGTTGCGCCCGGAGAGGGGCAGGTTGTTCACATCGGCGCCCGTGATGGTCTGCCCAACTGACGCATCTTCGGACTGCAGCAGCGGCGCGGCTGAGGTAACGGTGACGGTCTGGTCCACGTTGCCCGGCGTCAGGGTGATATCCGAGGTGAGGTTCTGCTGCACGTGCGCTTCAATGCCGGTGGTCGTGGCCTTTTGAAAGCCCAGGCTCTCCGCCGTGATGGTGTACGTGCCGGGGTTCACCGCGCCGAAGACATAGCTTCCCGAGGCCGACGAGACCACCTTCTGGGCCACTCCGGTGGCGTTATTGGTCAGCGTGATACTCGCGCCGCTGATTACCGCGCCGCTGGTGTCGTTGATCGTTCCTGCGACACGCCCCGTATCCACCTGGGCATAGGCCAACTGGGTGCAGACAAACTGGGCGCAGACAAATGAAGGAACGCACGCAGCCACAGCAAGCAGGCTGCGGAGCGGAAGGCGGGAGCGAAGGCGTGAGTCCATGCGTGGTCTCCAAAAGAGGGATACAGCGGCGTTGCTGGCCTCGTCGTCCGCAGCCGCGGAGCATACCCGCGGAGTCGGCCGATCAGGCTTGCGCGCCCTGGACGGACCCAGCTAATAGTTCTGGCAAAGTCCGTCCGGAAGCGATCGCGAACGGTCGAACGGTAGGCCATTCAATGATCGAATGTCAATAATAAAAGCAGAATCGGTGATTGGAAACGCTTTTTAGAAGCATCTTTGTTGGCGGCATCACGCAGTAGCCGCTATGAGGTCATCGCGTATCCTGTTGCCATGAAAGTGCGTTCCGAGGATCTGGCGGCCCGTCAGGAGATCATCCTGCAGACTCTGCAATCGACCGGATCGGTCACGGTCGAGGCGCTCGGTACGTCGCTCAATACGTCGATCGCCACCGTCCGCCGCGACTTGAAGGAGTTGGAAGACCGCGCCCTGCTGCGACGCACCCGTGGCGGTGCGGTCGCCGTCGGGCCCCTCTTTTACGAGCCCTTCCGGCATGATTCGTCGTTTCAGGAGAAGGTCGGCAGCTTCGTCGATGAGAAGCGGCGCATCGCCCGCGCCGCCGCCGCCATGGTGAAGGAAGGCGAGACCATCGCGCTCAGCGGCGGCACCACCACCATCGAGGTTGTGCGCGGCTTTCGCGCCATGCAGGGCATCACGGTCATCACCAACACCGTCAATGTGGCGATGGAGCTGAGCAACTTCAAAAACATTGAGGTGATCGTGACCGGCGGCCAGCTGCGCGGCAACTGGTTCACTCTGGTCGGGCCGCTTGCAAACGCCGCCGCGCGCATGATGCACGCCGACACCATGTTTCTCGGTGTGGATGGCATCGACGTCGGCTTCGGGCTCTCCTGCGTCAACCCCCACGAGGCCGAGTTCCTGCGCACCATGGCGCGCAACTCCACGCGCAAAATCGTCGTAGCCGACCGCAGCAAGCTGGGCGCGCAGAGCAAATGGATGCTCTGCCCGGTTGCGGAGATCGACGTGCTCCTCACCGATACTGGCGCGACCGATGCGGCCATCAAGCCGTTCCAGCAAAGCGGCATCGAAGTGTTGCGGGTCTGACCGCCTCTTTGTTGTCATCCCGTAGGGATTTGCTGTGGCCTTTGCCCTTTGTTCCTACAGCAGATTAGGGGTACTTGACCTACTCCCGCACAAACGCCTTCAGCGTGGCGAGGGGCTTCTCCGCCGGCGAGGCCGGGCTGATGGTATAGGCGCCCAGGCACGCCGGCAGAATTACCGTTTCAGCGTAGTGCAGGCGCAGCTCGGGAAAGGCCGCTGTCGGGCTCGCGATCACCACCGCCTCTCCCTCCACCAGGTTCAATACCTGCAGGTTGCCTGCGGTCTCGTGCGGAACGGTCGCGGTAAACCAGTGGCGTCGCGTTTCAAGGAATTCACTGCGGTGCAGCCCGGTTCTCTCCTCGCGCCAGCCCTCACCGCTGGCAAGCGACGCGGTCTGCCCGACCAGCTCGCGCTCTACCCACGTGGTCGTGCGCTCCCAGCGGATATTCGCCAGACCATGCTTCAGATGGATCGGCCGCGGTCTTCCATCGAGCCCCGTCCTGCCCCAGTCCCACAGCTTGAAGGTGAAGATGTACGGCGTTGCGCTGATCTCGAGCACCACATTTCCCACGCCGGAGCAATGCACCGTACCGGCCGGAATCGAGAAGTGATCGTGCGTCTGCGTCGGCCAGCTCGTGACAAATCGATCGGCATCGAACGACGTGTTCTCCCGCTCTGCAGCCGTGAGCGCCGCGGCCATGGCTGCCGGGTCAACCTGCTCCCGTAGTCCGAGGACCATGGACGATCCAGGCTCCGAGTGCAGCATGTAATAGCTCTCGTCCTGCGTATACGGCATGCCGAAGTGCTCTCGTATATACGCCGTGCTGGGGTGCACCTGCAGCGAGAGATTGCCGCCTTCCACTGTATCGAGCAGATCGAAGCGAATCGGAAACTCAGCGCCGAAGCGGCGCAGAACGGTCTCTCCCAACAGCCGCTCCGGCTCCTCCTGCACCAGCACGATCGCCGGCAGCTCGAAGCGCCGCTCCCCGAAGCCGAGCAGCACGCTGTTCTCCTCAGGCACGCAGTCGAAGCCCCAGGCATAGTTCGCGGGACCCTTCGGCAGCGCGAAGCGCGAACGCATCCACTGCCCGCCCCAGGGTCCTGGATCGAAGAAAGGCACCACGCGAAACGGCCGCTCGACCGTGCTGCGAACCGCCTCGCGCAGCACGGCGCCCGGCAGCATGCGCGGCATCGCCTCATCGTTCAGGTCCAGAAACAGGTCGGCGCGCCGGTAGATCGCATGCCGGCATCGGTCCCCCACCCGCCAGTCCAGGAAAAAGGCGATTTTATAGAGCTCGCCCGGGCTCGCGTCCGCGTTGCCGAAGCCGAGATTGCCGCTGCGATGCGCCCGCTGCCGGCGCTGCAACTCCCATCGCGCGACATTTCCGCTCACCAGCAGGTCGGCGTCCTCTCCTGCAATCGCGGCCGCACCCGGGCCTACCAAAAATGTGAGCGCCTGCTTGTCGATAAGAGCAGTCCTAAGCGTATGGAGCCGCTCCGGATCGAAGTACGCCTCGATCGTCCACGGGTGCATGACGTTGAAGACCGGATCTTCGGTCAGTGTCGCGGCAAAGGTCGCGCGCAGGGCCTCCGGCGAGAGATACACATCTTCGGTCAGCACGATGCTGGCGCCGGGAAATCCTTCCCGCAGTCGATCCGCCACCGCGCGTGCCTCGATCCCAGGGTAAAGCTCGACCGCCACCAGCGCCCGGCCGGGCCGCGCCAAGCCGGGCTGAGCCAGACGCTCGCGAAGGCCGTCGAGTACCGCCGTCCACCCCTGCCTGCACTCCGATGGATCATCCGTGATCGGGACCACGGGCTGCTTGTCATACATTGCCATCACGGACCTCATCCCCAGCCGTCACCTCGTCCCCCGTCGTCTCGTCAAAGAGGGATGCGACGCCCAGCAGGGCGGCATGTGCGCCC
>CAXTJC010000006.1:0-10846 GCA_964244225.1 uncultured Acidobacteriaceae bacterium | reverse complement strand
CCCCGTCGTCTCGTCAAAGAGGGATGCGACGCCCAGCAGGGCGGCATGTGCGCCCAGCCGCGCCGCCTCGATCCGGGGCAGACCCCGGCTGGTTCGCCACATATGCCGCCCAACATAGTCGCGGATCGGTGTCAGCACCGCCTCGCCCTGCTTGAGCACGCCCCCGCCAAACAGAACCAGCTCCGGCCCATAAGCATGGATCAAGCCGACGGTCAGCACGGACCAGACCTGCAGGCAGCGCGCCAGCACCTCCCCGGCGACCGCGTCACCACGCTCCGCGGCAGCGAAGAGCGTCTGGAAGTCCAGGCAGGTCTCCTGTGCAAGCGCGCTGCCGGCGAAGCCCGGCCACGCCCGGCAGATCGCCGGGAGCGTCGACGTGGAGGCCTCTGCCTCGGCACACCCGATCGCGCCACAGGTGCAGCGGCGGCCATTCATCTGCACTGGAAGGTGGCCACCCAGGGCGCCGGCCTGCCCCGCCTTGCTCTCGAGCAGCCTGCCGCCAAGCATGGCCGCTCCGCCAATGCCGGTCCCCAGCGTAACCAGCACAACATCCTCGGAGTCCTGTGCCGCGCCGGCGCGAACCTCACCCAGCAGAGCCAACCGCACATCGTTCTCTAAGCGCACCGGAGCCCCATAGCGCTCACCGGCCCACGCTCTCAATGCAGCCCCATCGAGGTCCGGATACTTATCCAGCGGCGAAAGAATCTCCCGTCCGGCGCGGTCCACGACGCCGGGATATCCGATGCCAATGCCGCGCAGCTCTCCGTCGTCGTCGCCACTCTCCGCAAGGCACGCTTTGAGTGCACGCTCGAGCGCCGGCAGCTCCCGCGCAAGCGACCGGGCGTCCGTGGCAAAGGTCCGCTCGGCCCGGACGCCTCTCCCGTCCACCACGGCGCAGCTGATGTGCGACCCACCCAGATCGATGGCAAGAAAGCTCACGTCTCTCCCTTTCTGTACAGGTACTCTACGCGACGGCGGTGAAGTCACGCTGTGAATCGCTCACGTTCTTTGCACTTAAGTCTTCCATCCAATCACTAAGAGTGCAGGCGGCGTATGCTTTCCGGAGGCTTGCCACCCCGGCCGCTCTCCTGTAGGTGGTCCGCAGAGTGGTCTAAAGGTCGCTTCCGCCAAAGCCATTGTCTCTCGATAGAAAGGCCTTCGCGGCTCTCAGGCAGCGCCACGGTATCAGGAGAAATGCCCTCATGACAGCGCGCACCCTCACCCCGGCCCTGGCTCTGGCGACTGCTGTTGCGGCGCTGGGCGGCCTGCTCTTCGGCTTCGATACGGCCGTCATCGCCGGCACCACACACGCCCTCACCGGCATCTTCCATCTCTCGCCCTTCACGCTCGGCGTCACCGTCTCCTGCGCCATCTGGGGAACGGTCCTGGGAGGCTTGCTTGCCGGTATTCCAGGGGAACGCTTCGGCGGCCGCGAGAGCCTGCGCATCACGGCCGTGCTCTATCTGCTCTCCGCCCTCGGCTGCGCCCTCGCAAGCAACTGGAGCGTCTTCCTGGTGTTTCGCTTTCTGAGCGGTCTGGCCATCGGCGGCTGCTCCGTCTTCAGCCCCATGTACATTGCGGAGGCCGCGCCGCCGGCGTTGCGCGGCCGCCTGGTCGCCTGCTTTCAGCTCAGCATCGTCACCGGCATCCTGGTCGCATATGCGTCGAACGCCTTGCTTGCGCTCCTCATCCACGGTCCCTCGCTATGGCGCGTTGAGATCGGTGTCGCCGCGCTGCCGGCAACGCTGTTTCTGCTCGCGCTCGGCTTCATCCCGCGCAGCCCGCGCTGGCTCATCAAGCAGGGACGAATAGACGAGGCCCGCCGCTCGCTCGCAGTCATCGGCTCCGCCGACCCGGACCGTGATGTAGAAAGCATTCGCGCATCGCTTGCGGCAGGGCACCAGGCGCAGCGTGCTCACTCGCTCTTTGCGTCTGCCTTCCGCCGGCCACTGCTGCTCGCGCTGGCGCTCGGGCTCTTCAACCAGCTCTCTGGCATCAACGCGATCCTCTACTACCTGAACGACATCTTTCGGCAGGCCGGCTTCGCCTCGGTCTCCGCGGATCGGCAGGCAGTCGCCATCGGTGTGGCCAACCTCGTCTTCACCGTGGCCGGCATGGCCCTCATCGACGTGGTCGGCCGCAAGCCGCTGCTGCTCGCCGGCAGCGTCGGCATGGCTCTGGCGCTCGCCGGCGTCGCGGCCATCTTTCTCGCGGCGAGGCGGCAGTTCCTCCTGCTGCCGCTGCTGCTCGTCTTCATCGCCTGCTTCGCCGCCTCGCAGGGAGCCGTCATCTGGGTCTACCTGAGCGAGATCTTTCCGCCCGCGATTCGCGAGAAGGGCCAGAGCTTCGCCAGCTTCTGGCTTTGGCTGCTGACCGCCGCCGTCTCGGGCCTCTTCCCCAGCCTCGCCGCCGTCTCGCGCGGCTATCCCTTTGTGCTCTTCGCCGTAGCCATGGCCATGCAGTTCTTCGTCGTTTTATGGTTCTTTCCAGAGACCAAAGGAAGCTCGCTCGAACAGATTCAGCAAGTCCTCAACGATTAACGCAGCCCTGTACTGTAGAGAGCAATGGCCTTGTCCCTGCCCCTCGGACCTCCAGGCGGCATTGATAGAGTAGTGTCTGCCGTCACCGCTGAATCGAATGCAACGATGAAGAGCCTGCAAGGCAGCAGCCCTCAGCATCAGGAAAGGTCCCTTTGCCACGCCGTCCGCACCGCTTGTCTCGCCTCGCCTTTGTCGCTCTATGTGTCTGCGCTCTTCTGTCGTCGCGGCCGGCATCGGCCTCCGCATCGCGGGTCACGACCTTCAGCCTGCCTGACGAGGTTCGCTCGACCCACTATCGCGTCCGCATCGACGGCCGCCCTGCGGACGTGCTGCATGCCGCAACGGGCTACTATCTGTTGAACTTCGACACGGACGGTCCAGTTACCGTCTCCGTCACCGCGGACGACCCGCACTTCTGGGATCGTGGGGTCGAGGTCCAGCCCATGCGTCTCGGCATCCGACCCGTCCGCAAAGGCGCCACCATTACGTTTCCGCTTAGCGGACCAGAGAAGCTGACCATCGCCCGGCCCGGCGATCACTTCGCCGATGCGGATATGCTCTTTCTCTTTGGCAACCCGCGCGAGACTCCGCCGGACCCGAAAGATCCTTCGATCCGCACCATCGGTCCCGGTGTCCATCACGAAAACATCGACGCAAAAACCGGCGACCGTATCTATCTTGAGGGTGGCGCGGTCGTCTTCGGGTCGCTCAATATCTGGCAGGTCAAAGACGTTCGCGTCTTCGGTCACGGAACCATCGTCTACGACGGCCCGCAGGACCCACACGCCGACGAGGGCTGGATGCACAAGCCGAACTGGCACTGCATCGTGATGGATAACGCCCAGAACATCGAGATCGACGGCATCACCTGCATCACGCGCAGCCGCTCCTGGCAGATCCAAATGCGCGACTCCCGCCACATCGGCTTCTACAACATGAAGGCGATCGGCGGCAATCCGAATGACGCGAATCAGGACGGCCTGGACTGGCTCGGAGGCGGCGACACCACGGTGCGCAACAGCTTCTTCCGCGCCTCGGATGACGTCTTTGCCCTGCAGGGAAACTGGGAGGGCTACCAGGAAGATCTGATTAAACTTCCCGGCCACGACGTGACGAACATCACGATTGAAGACACCATCGCATCCACCAGCATCTCGAACACAGTCCGTGTGGCGTGGCCGCAGAAGACCTTCAACAGCGCGCACTTTCACATGCGCGACATCGACGTGATCCATATGGGATTCGGCGGCTGCAAGGTACCCTTCGCCTTCTTCGAGCTATGGGCCGATCCGGATGGCCACGGCCGGCACGAGGACTACACCTTCCGCGACATTCGTCTGGAGGACTGGTACTCGCTGCTGCAGATCCGGCAGCCGACCCCTGAAGTGAGGGACATCTCCTTCGCGGAGATCTGGGCGATGGACGGCGCCGGCATGGTTCCACCGGTGGTCAAAGGCGATGTGGCCAACGTGCGCCTTCAGCAGGCATCTCTGCAGGGCTTCGCGTCCGCCGCTATCCAGGTGCAGGAGGGCGCTCAATCGCCGGAGCAGAGTGCGGCCAGTGCGGATGCCGCGTTTGTCTATACGGACGGCATCCTGAGACCGCGGCAAGACATCACCTTCAGCGCCCGTCTGCCGGAGGATCCTGACAGCAGCTTTGAGTGGATCTTTGGCGATGGATCCCGCGCGCAGGGACGCGAGGTCCATCATCAATTTCCCGACGCCCACGGAACCCTGCTCGACAACTCGGGCCGCTATCGCGTGCTTCTCCACATCAGGCATAAAGATGGCAGCCAGGCCTGGAGCAGTCAGTCTGTTGTGCTCGCCCAACCATCGTCTCGATCCGAGAAAAGGCCACAACTCGACCCGCCGCCGCCGTCCGCTCCAACCGGCAGCCCCGACGACCTGAGCTTTGTTGTCCCCGCGGATGGAGGCTACACAGTTACATGGCTCACCAGCACGAAAGGCAGTCTGGCAATCGACGATGCTGCCCCGGTGAGCACACCGAAAGGCCGTCCGCAGGTCTGTGGAGCGCCCGGTAACGCCGCGCAGCCAGTCCGGCAGAGCATGGTCTTACGCAAGGGCACGCATCAAGTGCATGTGATCCGGGACGCCTCGCTGGAGAACGCGGAGGTCTCGCCGGCCACCTCTGCAAACGCGCCGATCGTATTGTGGGAAGGGCCGAACATCGCTCGCGAGCTTCTGCCCCTAACGCCTAAACGAGAGCAGCCCTAGGAAATTTCCGATTAAAATCCTTTGCCTTTCTTTCTTCCATCCCGAGCACCGCGAGGAACCTGCTTTTCGTTCGGACTGGCGAAACACATCTCCTCAAAAGAACTGCCGCCGTGCCCACCAGGCACGTTCCCCACGCGCTTTACGCCGCAGGTCCGCTCGCGCCGCCACCGTCTGGCTACACCGGCTCGGCTTATGATGAACCTTTATGCCGTACCGCGCGTCGGCCCGTGTGATGCCAGCACCTCTCTCCAGTCCGTTCCTGCGCAACGTCATCGTTACGCTCTTTCTTCCCTCGATCGTTGCCGGCGATGTCTTCGCGCAGGCGCATGCCGCGGCGACTCCTCCGCCACCCGGCGCACGCTCCACCCTCTGCCATCAAAGAGCGATTCCGCAACTCGTCGATAGTACCGCCCGGACCAAAATCAACTTCAGCCACATCGCCGCGCCAGAGCAGCGCTACATCGTCGAGTCCATGGGCGGCGGTGTGCTTGCCATCGACTACGATCGCGACGGCTGGCCCGACCTCTACTTCACAAACGCGCCCACCGTCACCATGGCCCTCAAAGGCGAGAAGGCCAGCAGCGCGCTTTTCCACAACAATCACGACGGCACATTCACCGACGTCACAGCGCGAGCAGGCGTGGCGCATCCGTGCTTCGCCATGGGCGGCGCCGTCGGCGACTACAACAACGACGGCTGGCCGGATATGTATATCACCTGCCTCGGGGGCAACGTACTCTATCGCAACAACGGCGACGGCACCTTCACCGACGTCACCGCCGCGGCCGGAGTTGCCGATGGCCGCTGGTCCACCGGAGCAGCCTTTGCCGACTACGACGGCGACGGCTTCGTCGATCTCATGGTCACAAACTACGTCGACTTCAAGCTGAACGATCTGCCGGAGTTTGGCAAGGCCGCCACTTGCAAGTTCCACGGCATCGAGGTGCAGTGCGGCCCGCGCGGTTTGAAGGGCGGCGGCGACGCCCTCTTTCACAACAACGGCAACGGCACCTTCACCAACGTGTCGAAGGCAACCGGAACGGACGACGCTCCGGGCTACTACGGCCTGGGAGTCGTCTGGGCAGACTTCGACAACACCGGCCGCCCCAGCCTCTACATCGCCAACGACTCCACACCCAACTACCTCTATCGCAACGACGGCGGAGGAAAGTTCACCGAGACAGGCCTTGAGTCGGGAACTGCCGTAAGCGGCGACGGCTCCGAGCAGGGATCGATGGGCGTCGCCATCGCCGACTACAACCACACCGGACGCTTTTCCATCGTCGTCACCAACTTCGCCGACGAGTTCAACACCCTCTACCGCAACGAAGGGAAGGGCAACTTCACCGACGTCTCCTATGACTCCGGCATTGCCCTCGCCTCGCTCCCCTACGTGAAGTGGGGCGTTGCCTTCGTGGATCTCGACAACGACGGCTGGGCCGATCTCTTCTCGGTGAACGGACACGTCTACCCCCAGGTCGATTCACTTCCATCCGGCGCCCGCTACAAGGAGCCGGCCAGCCTCTTCATGAACCAGCGCGACGGTACCTTCTGCGATGCCGCGGCGCAGGCCGGCGAGGCGATTCGAACGCCGCAGGTCAGCCGCGGTCTGGCGGCGGTGGACCTCGATAACGACGGCAATATCGATCTGGTCGTGGAAAACCTGGTCGGAGCCCCCATGATCCTGCACAACACCGGGCAGGCCGGCGCCCATTGGATCACCCTGGACCTTACCGGCTCAAAGAGTAACCGTCTCGCCATCGGAGCCCGGGTCACGCTGGTCGCCGGCGGCGTCACCCAGACCGATGAGGTCCGCAGCGGCGGCAGTTATCTCTCGCAGTCGGACCTGCGTGTGCACTTCGGGCTTGGCAGCGCGGCCGGCATTGAGTCCGTCGTGGTCCGCTGGCCCTCGGGCCGCGTCGAACCCCTCGGACACCTCGCCATCGATCGCATTCACCACATCCTTGAGGGCTCAGGCGAAGTCAGCCCAGCCGCCGTTCGGCCTTCGCCAAAATAGTCCCGGCCCAAAGCGGGCAGATCGCAGAGTGGCAGATGACTGAGCGGCAGATCACAGAATCCCTGGATCACGCCTTCAGTCGCCATGCCTCTGGTCGCTGTATTAACAGTCCCCTAGTTGCAATTTCGTGCACTTTCGCGGTGCTGGGACTTTGATGACGATCTGGCGACGAAGGAAGTTCCATTAGAAGAATTTTTGTTGACAAGTCTCTCGCCCAGATTGCCTAATGGCTGTCGCCATGGAGAAGGTCTCCGGAAGCTCCTCCCTAAGGAGGACCAAAGCTTCCACACATAGGATACCCGCACGCCATGACTGCAGGAACGTAGGTCCGGATACCGCTTTGAAAAAGTGGTATCTACAACAAACTGTAAGACTTCTGGAGAGCAAATGACGTATAGAAGAGTGTTAGGTGTAAGCGCCCCGGTCGCCATGGCGCTGTGCGGTGTGATGTATGCGCAGCAGACCACGGGCGGCGTAGTCGGGACGGCGACGGATGCCTCCGGCGCTGCGGTCCCCAACGTTTCAGTGACTCTATCCAGTTCGGCAACCGGCTTTACCCGAACTGTTACCTCAAACGGTAGTGGAGAGTACACCATCACCGATGTGGAGCCGGGTACCTATAAGGTTACCGTCACCGCACCGAACTTCAAGTCGTTCGTCTCTACCGGCGTTCAGGTCAACGTGGCGACGTCGAGCACGGTCAACGCCCAGATGCAGGTCGGCGGCACATCCGAGACAGTCACGGTCGAAGACACCAACGTGTCGGTGCAGACCGACAGCGCGGCTCTCGGCCAGGTCATTGACGGCAACCAGGTCAAGGAACTGCCGCTCAACGGCCGCAGCTTCGTCGAGCTGACTCAGCTCCAGCCCGGTGTCTCTGCCGCCAACAACTTCGATACCAAGAACAAGGGTCTGCAGGGCGGCGTGGATATGTCGGTCAACGGCAATCCCACCACGAACAACCTCTTCCTGATCGACGGTGTCAACAACAACGACACCGGGTCGAACCGCACCATCCTGATCTATCCCTCGAACGAAGCCATCGCCGAGTTCAAGATGCTGACCAACAGCTACGGAGCGGAGTACGGCCAGGCATCGGGCGCGGTCATCAGCATCGTCACCCGCAGCGGCACCAATCGCTTTCATGGCAGCGCCTTCTACGACGGCCGCAACGACGTGCTGGACACCTTCACGTACTTCGCCAAGCAGAACGCCAATCCCGCCCTGCCGCGCGGTGGCAAAGACAAGCTTCGCCGCAACGACTTCGGCTACTCTATTGGCGGCCCAGTCAAGAAAGACAAGCTCTTCTTCTTCTTCAGCGAAGAGTGGAATCGCGAGATCCGCGGGCGCACGGTAAGCGCCTGCGTTCCCACCGTTGCGGAGCTCGGCGGCGACTTCTCCGGCGACGGCACGGGTGTCTCCTGCAACCCGAACAAACCAGACTTCACGGGCGCACCGACTGTGGCCGGCAACCCCTACAAGCTGGCGTCCATCGATCCTTCCGCGGCCACCATCCTCAAGATTTACCCCACGCCGACCCGTTCAACCCTGGTGGGTGGCAACAACTGGTCGCAATCTCTCCCAACCGCTCTGTACTGGCGTGAAGAGAACGTTCGCGGCGACTACCGCATTACACCGAAGAACCTCATCGTCGGCCGCTACACGCAGGACACCTGGAGCAACCCAGCCTACAACGCCGGTTACTGGGGTGACGATCCGTTCCCGGCACTCAATAGCAGCTGGTCGCAGCCCTCGAAGTCGATCATGGGCCGCTGGACCGCAACCATCAGTGACACGCTTGTGAACGATGCGGCTTTCCAGTACTCGAACAATCGCATCGTCATCACCCCCGGCGGCACCAATCCGGGTCTGCTTCCACAGGTCAGCGCCGCCATCCCAACCCTGTTTGCCAATTCGCAAAAGCAGTCACCGGTTGGTGTCCCTCAGGTCAACTTGGGCAACTACAACAGCACGCAAAACATCGCTCCCTGGCAGAACCAGCTTGATCTGTACAGCTTCCAGGACAACGTCTCCAAGATCTTTGGCCGCAACGTCCTCAAGTTCGGTGTCAGCCTCGATTGGGATGGCAAAAACGAAGACACGGGTCCGGCCAGCTCGGAGCGGCCAAGCCTCGGTGGTGACGGTGTTGCCACCAAATCGGGCGGTATCGCCACAGGTAATACGCTGGCAAACTTCCTGATTCCCAACAATCTTTTCCTGATCGGCGAGACCTCAACCAACGTTCGAGCGCAGCTTCGCTGGCGCGATTATGAGTTCTACGCGACCGACAACTTCAAGCTGACGCCGCATGTGACCATCGACGCCGGTCTGCGCTACTCCATCATGCCGCCCACCTATCAGCCGAATAACCTGCTGACCAGCTTCCAACCCGGCCTCTACAATCCCGCTTTGCCGGCAACCGATGCCTGCAATGGCCTTCTGATCGGTCCCGGAACGGATCCATGCACCGCCGCGAACAAGCAGTTTGGCACCTCCTTCTCGACGGGAACGCAAGGCAAAAATAAGTACTTGCAGGATGTCAACTATCATCTGTTTGCACCGCGCGTGGGTGTCAACTGGGATGTCTACGGCAGTGGCAAAACCGTCCTCAGCGCCGCTGGCGGACAGTTCTTCCAGCGCGAGCGCGTCTCACGGTACACCCTGGTCTCGAACGCTCCCTTCGCCATCAATGCAGGCGGCTACGTTCGCAGCCTGGGTGGCGCAACCCCGACCACTCTCACCGGCGCTACCTCGCAACCGCAGGGTGGTTATGATCCCAGGGCCATTCTTCCCAACTCCTGGCAGTGGAACTTCACCGTGCAGCAGGCGGTCAGTACAAACTCCCTCTTCTCCATCAGCTATGTAGGTAACAAGGGAACGCACCTCACCTCCAGCTACGACATCAACCAGATTCCCCAGGCGAACTGGCTCAACGCCTCCTTCGCGCAGGGCAACGCGGCCAACGTCTATCGTCCGTACTCAAACTACGGCGCGCTTACCTGGTGGACGCATGATGGCAACTCGAACTTCAACGGTCTCGAGACCCTCATCAAAACCCGCCTGAAAAATCTCCAGCTGCTGGGCGCTTATACCTGGTCGCACTCCATCTCGGATATCGTCATCGACGATTCAAGCGGTGGTCTCGGCTCCCAGACCCGCACCTACTATCCCGATCCGCGGCTTGACCGTGGTAACGGGGATGTCAATCGCCCAAATAACTTTGTAGCGAACGCCATCTATAGCCTTCCCTCTCTTGCCGGCCGTAATCACCTGGTCACGGGTGCTCTTGGCGGCTGGGAGTTGAGCGGAATCACCACCGCAGCGAACGGGAACAGCTTCACCATCTACCAGGGTGCAACTGAAAATACAGCTGCTGTAGCGCCGGTACTGGACAGAACTCTTGGCAGTCCAACGCTCGGCACGCTGATTAAAAATCCCAACGCTGGCCTCCTGAACGCACTGGCCCAAACCGGGTACACGGCTCCCCTTCGTCCGCTGAAGGTTGCCGGCCAGAGCCCAACAGCCGGCCACAAAGGTCAACAGATCGTCAATCCCAACGCCTTCACACTCATCGGCTACCAGATCGGCACCATTCCTTCCAACATGGCGCCCCGTGGATACGTCGGTGGACCGAACTTCGTGAATACGGACTTTTCTGTCGACAAGAACTGGAAGGTTCGTGAAATGGCGACGGTGCAGTTCCGTCTCGACTTCTTCGACCTCTTCAACCACGCCAACTTCAACCCCGGCAACGGCACCTTCTCGCCGTTCCAGTCCGTCAACTGCGGTCCGGTCAGCTCTGCCGGGCAGTATCAGCCGTGCAGCACGACAAACAACGTCATCTCCGCACAGAGTGCCACCTCCGGCTTTGGCGCATCGTCCGCAACCATCGGCAACGCGTCGCGCCAGATTCAGTACACTCTCCACATCAACTTCTAACCCGATCCATGCAGAACGGCGGGATGAGCCCTGGCTCATCCCGCCGTTCTCATTTCTATTCCCTGTTCCAGGGAGCACCAACCATATCGCCTCCCGCGCAGAAAGCAACGCCATGT
>CAXTJC010000005.1:0-18142 GCA_964244225.1 uncultured Acidobacteriaceae bacterium | reverse complement strand
CTTTTGCGCTGGGCCCTTGTCTGCACCGCCTCTATCTCTCTCAGTCATGTACTCCTGCGCGCGCAGACGCCCGATCCCAAGGAGACCAGCGCCTTCGCAGCCCCGATGCAGACCCAGCTCGAAGCGCATCAGGCGCTTCTTCCCGTCGCCTGGGACGCGAAGACCGGCAAGCTCCATCTCGGGGTAGCCCTGACCGAGAGCGGCGGCATGGCCTCGGCCGAGTACATCTTCAGCAACTCGCTGCCAAATGGCGTCGGCCAGAACGATCTCGGGCTCGATCGCGGCCAGATCGAGACACTCTCGGGCGGCCTTGGTCAGGCGCAGCGGCTGGTGCGCTTTGAGCGCGTCGGCCCCAAGCTGCTTCTGGTGCAGCTGAACACGGCCTTCCGCACCGCGTCGGCCGATCCCGCGGAGCAGCGCGCCGTCCGCCAGTCCTTTCCTCCGTCCATCCTGGCGAGCTTCAAGATCGATGAAGACGCCAACGGCCTCGTCGTCGTGGACGCGACCGACTTCTTCCTCGCCGACATTCACGGCGTCGCCGAGGTCTTCACCGCGGCAAAGCAGGGCAGCTACCACGTCGACAGCAAGCGCTCCACCATCGTTCCGGAGTTCACCAAAGCCTTCTCCACCAACACAGAGGTTGAGGCCGAGCTCACGCTGGTCTCGGACGATCCAGGAAAGGCCAGCGTGCTCGCCGATGTCGTTCCCGACGTTCACGCCGTGACGATCCATGAGCGCCAGAGCTTTCTCAAGCTGCCCGAGCCTGGCTTCGTTCCGCGCCGCTTCTCACCCCGCGCCGGCTACTTCGATCTCAGCTACCGCGAGATGAATACGCCGCTCGGCGTCGATACCCGGCAGCAGTTCATCACCCGGCATCGCCTGCAGAAGAAGGACCCGGCCTGCCGTCAGCAATGCGAGGCGGTCACGCCCATCCACTATTATGTCGATCGCGGCGCGCCGGAGCCGCTCCGGTCGGCGCTGGTCGAGGGCTGCCGCTGGTGGGACCAGGCCTTTCAGGCAGCGGGCTGGGCGAAGGGAACCTTCCTCGTCGACGTGCTGCCCGCCGACGCCGATCCCATGGACGCGCGTTACAACATCATCCAGTGGGTGCACCGCTACAACCGCGGCTGGAGCTACGGCTCGGAGATCGCCGACCCGCGCACCGGCGAGATCCTCAAAGGCAACGTAACCCTGGGCAGCCTGCGCGGCCGGCAGGACTACCTCATCGCCGAAGCCCTGCTCGCGCCCTACGCCGGCGGCCGGGTGCCCGATGCGGCACATGACAAAGCGCTGGCCATGGTGCTCGCGCGCATCCGCCAGCTCGCCGCGCATGAGACCGGCCACACCCTTGGCCTCGCCCACAACTACGCCGCCAGCACCATGCCGCACAGCCCGGACGAGACCATGAGCGTGATGGAGTACCCACACCCGTGGATCACGCTCGGCAAGGACGGCGCACCCGATCTCAGCCACGCCTATCCAGGCGATATCGGCGTGTGGGACAAGGTCGCGATCGACTACGGCTATCGCGAGTTCGATCGCGGCGGCAAGCCGGTCGAGGACGCCGCCGCGCTTGACGCCATCCTGCACACGGCGGAGGCAAAGGGCGTTCGCTACCTCAGCGACGCCGACGCACGGCCGCTCGGCTCCGCCAGCCCCATCGCGCATCTCTGGGATAACGGCACCGACGCCGCAGACGAGCTGAACCGGCTGCTGGAGGTCCGCTCCGCCGCGCTCCGCCGCTTCAGCCCGGACGTCATCCGTCCCGGAACGGCGATGGCTCATATGGACGATGCCCTGGTGCTCGTCTACCTGCTCCACCGCTACCAGACCGAGGCAGCAACCAAGAGCATCGCCGGCCTGGACTACCGCTACACCGTGCGGGGCGACGGCCAGGCCGAGCCGGCGATCGTCTCCGCGGCAGCGCAGCGCAAGGCCCTCGCCGCCGTCGTCAAGACGCTCTCGCCCGCGGTGCTTACGCTGCCGGAGTCGCTGCTGCGCCAGCTGCCGCCGCGCCCACCAGGCACGGAGCGGTCGGTCGAAAGCTTCGCGTCGCGCACCTCGATGACCTTCGATCCCGTCGCCACGGCGGAGAGCGCGGCCGACCTGACCCTGGCAGCTCTCTTCCGCCCCGAACGGGCCAATCGCCTGGTCGAGTATCACGCGCGCGAGGCCGCGCAGCCCACCCTGGACGAGGTGATCGACGCGGCGCTCGCGGCCTCGGCTGGCCCGGCTTCCTCGCCGGGCAGCCTGGCGGAGGTCGTCGGCTCGGCCGTGACCGCCCGCACCATCGAGGCGCTGCTTCGCCTCTCCGCCTCGCCCGAGACCTCCTTCGCGGCCCGCTCCATCGTCGATGCCAAGCTGCGCACCATCGCGGCCTCCCAGCCCGCCGGCGCCGTCGGAGACGCAATCAAACAGCGCATCGCAGCCTTTGAACGAGCGCCCGAGATCTTCAAACCCGAGTCCACCCTCGACGCGCCTCCCGGCATGCCGAGCGGCGACGAAGACGTTTTTTAGCACGCGCGCGCCACCTTCCTGGGGCGAGGCACTGGACAGCGGATAGCGCGGTGCCTTAATGTCCATCGACAGGCACCATAGCGCCAACTCCCCGCGCGCGAAAGCGAGACCCATCGACCATGCTCAATCGCAGGAACTTTCTTCGATCCTCGGCGACCACCGCCCTTACCGCTGCTGCCGCAACCCATCTTCATCCGCTGCTGGCGCAATCGGCTGCGACCGCGCCGCGATCGCCGAACGATACCGTAAACCTGGCGTTGATCGGCGCCGGCATTCAGGGCCAGAGCGATACGCGCTACGCGCTGCAGGGTCCGGGCGTGAAGCTGGTCGCCGTGGCCGACTGCTATGACGGGCGGCTGACCCACGCCAAGGAGATGTGGGGATCGGACATCTTCACCACGCGCGACTATCGCGAGATCCTGGCCCGCAAGGATGTGGACGCCGTCCTGATCGCCACACCGGACCACTGGCATAAGCAGGCGGCTGTGGACGCGATGAAGGCCGGCAAGGACGTCTATCTCGAAAAGCCGATGATCCACATCTACTCGGACGGCCCGGCGATCATCGATGCCGCGCGCTCGACCAACCGCATCCTGCAGGTCGGCAGCCAGCGCGTGAGCTCGATCGTCTACGCGAAGGCTAAGGAGCTGCTGGCGTCCGGAGCCATCGGCAAGCTCAACATGGTCTCGGCTCGCTGGGACCGCAACTCGTCGATCGGCGCGTGGAACTACACGGTTCCGATGGATGCCTCGACCGAAACCTGCGACTGGCCGCGCTTTCAGGGCTCCGCACCGAAGATTCCGTGGAATGCGGAGCGCTTCTTCCAATGGCGCAAGTGGAAGGACTACAGCTCCGGCGTGGCCGGCGATCTCTTCGTCCATCTCTTCAGCGGCACCCACTTCATCACCGGCGCCAAGGGCCCGACGCGCGCCATGGCCACCGGCGGCCTGCGCTTCTGGAACGATGGCCGCGATGTGTACGACGTTCTGCTCGCGCAGTTCGACTACCCCGAGGGCTTCAATCTCAGCCTGCACGTAAACTTCGTCGACGGCGGCGAGGAGAGCGAGGGATTCCTCTTCACCGGCTCCGAAGGCCTGATGGAGATCGCCGGCAACACGGTAACAGTCACGCGCACGCCGCTCGCTTCCGAGCCCGGCTACACCGTCTCCACCTTTGCCGAGGCCATGCAGAAGCAGACCCTCGACGCCTACCGGAAGAAGTACCCGATCAAACATAACGATGGTCCGCCGGTGCAGGAGGTGCAGAAGTTCGTCGCGCCGGCTGGCTACGTCGACAGCTACGATCACTTCAAAAACTTCTTCAGCGCCGTTCGCAGCCGCCAGCCCGTGGTGGAGGACGCCACCTTCGGCTTCCGCGCGGCCGGCGCGGCGCTGCTCAGCAACCTGAGCGTCGAGAAGGATGCCATCGTGCATTGGAACCCTGAAACCATGAAGATCGGTTAGCTGCTTGCCGCAACGGAGACTCAGAATGACGATTGCCTCTAAGAGCTTTGCCCCGCTGCTGGCGCTGCTTGCCTTGCCGATGAGCGGCATGGCGCAGGACCCTGCGCACGCGACCGAGTTCCGCATGCAGCACCCCGGCAGCGGGCCGGACGGAGCGCCGCGGATGACCTTCCTGACGCACCGGCTCGGCACCGATCACTCGGAAGGCATCTCGCTTCTCGACATGGACGGCGACGGCTTTCAGGATCTGCTGAGCGGCGCCTACTGGTACCAGAACCCGGGGGCCGGCGGCGGCGAGTGGAAGCAGCACCAGTTCCGCACTGTCGGCACCCACAATGAGTTCGTCTCCGACTGCGGCGAATGGATCGTCGACGTTGACCACGATGGCCTGCCGGACCTTGTTACCACCGGCTGGATTCAGAACGGTCTCTTCTGGTTCAAGAACCCCGGTCCGAAGGCGACAGCTGCCGGCACCATGTGGAAGGCCGAGAAGATCACCGACAGCTTCGACACCGAGGGTGGTGCCTTCGGCGACATCAACGGCGACGGCAAGCCGGAGCTCGCGCTCGCGCACTACAACCGCGCCGGCGTGCTCTGGATCGACTTCAGCAAAGACAAGCCGCGCGTCCACAAGCTGGGCGACAAGGTGCAGGACGGCCACGGCATCGGCATCGCCGACATTGACGGCGACGGCAAGGCCGATGTGCTCACCACCCACGGCTGGTTCCAGCAGATCGACGCTGATAACGATAAGTGGACATGGCACGGCGACTGGGACATCGGCGACGCCGGCTTCCCGATCCTCGGCTACGATGTCAACCACGACGGCAGAATGGACCTGATCTACGGGCAGGGCCACGGCTACGGCCTCTACTGGCTGGAGCAGACCGGCCCCAAGGCGCATCCGACCTGGCTGCGCCACACCATCGACGAGTCGTTCTCGCAGTCGCATGCGCTGATCCTGGCGGATATCGATGGCGACGGCTCGCCCGAGCTGATTACGGGCAAGCGCTACCGCGGGCATGCCGGAAACGATCCCGGGTCATATGACCCCGTGGTGATCTACGCCTACAAGCTGCCTACAGCGGCGGAGCTTAGCCGCGTGAAGGGCAAGGCAAGCGCGCGCACCGCGAAGACCAAGCCTGCTGCAAGCGGGCCGGACGCCGCGATGGCCATGCAGATCGCCGACAGCGCCTCCGACCCAAGATTCACACGCACCACGCTCTCAGAGAACGGCACCGCCAGCGCCGGCACGCAGTTCCTCGCGGTCGACCTGGACCACGACGGCGATATCGACATAGCCAGCGCCGGAAAGCTCGGCGTGCACGTGCTCGAAAACCTGAAGGTCAACACCGTATCCGGGCCTGTCCGCGAAGCCACCCAGCCGATGAACCGAAGCTGGCCATTCCCGGGTGAGGGCAAGGAAGTCGACCAGGAGGATGGGCCGAAGCCGTAGTCTGCTGTGAGCTTGTTTTCCTGTTGTCATTCCCGCAGGAAATCCGCGGTTGCTCTCGTCATCGCCGTTGCTGTCAATCAACGGCGAAAGACAACCAAAAAGAGGCTACCCGTTCGAGGCGGCCTCTTTTTGCAAGAACGACGCGTCAGCTCTGCTGAGCCTGCGCGAAGCGCTTGTTGATCTCGTTCCAGTTAACTGTATTCCACCAAGCAGCCAGGTAGTCCGGCCGCTTGTTCTGATACTTCAGGTAGTAGGCATGCTCCCAGACATCGTTGCCCAGGATGGGATAAAGCCCTTGTGAGATGGGGTTATCCTGGTTGGGCGTGGTGACGATCTCGAGCTTGCCGCCCTTCCACACCAGCCAGCCCCAGCCGGAGCCGAACTGCTTGGCGGTGGTCTCATTGAACTTCTTGGTGAAGTCCTCAAACGAGCCGAAGTCCTTCGTGATCTGGTCGGCGATGTTGCCGTTCGGCGATCCGCCGCCCTTGGGCTGCATGATCTGCCAGAACATGGTGTGGTTCACATGGCCGCCGCCGCTATTGCGAACCACCGCACGAACGTCTTCCGGCACTGTGTCGAGGCTCTTCAACAGATCCTCCGGGCTCTTCTTGCCCAGATCGGGATGCTTTTCAATCGCGCCGTTGAGGTTCGTCACATAGGTCTGGTGGTGCTTGTCGTGGTGCAGCTTCATCGTCTGTTCGTCGATGTGGGGCTCAAGTGCGGCGTAGTCATATGGCAACGGCGGAAGTTCAAAGGCCACGGTGATCTCCTTGGTGGGTCTATCTGGTGGAGGGCTCGCAGAGCAAGCGGCGCACTTCAACGTAGACGGTTATGGAGAGGGACTGCGCGAAGGCGGCCGCCTCCGGGTTGCATCCGCAGCCACGCTCTCTGTTGGGTGTGAGATGCGTTGCCTGTGGTGCGCGATGCTCCTTTCCTCGGGTACACGAGATTCACCGGAGCGTCATGCGGCGATTCGCCGAGGTTCGCGAGATTGCGTAGATTGAGTGCTATGACGACGACGGCCCCGACGCCTGGAACGACGCCCGAAACAACGACCGACTCTCCGCTGGCCTACCGATGGCTCAAAGACGACGGTGCTGCCTTTGGCCGGCCTGGCCTCGAGCCGCGATGGACGTCGAGCCGCAAGGACGCAGTATCGACGGCGTACTCCTCGGCCAGCCGGGTGTGGTTCACGGTCTCGCACGGAACGTTGAACGAGATCTACTACCCCTACATCGACCGCCCGCAGATGCGCGATATGGAGCTGCTGTTTACGGATGGCGAGACCTTCTTCCACGAAGAAAAGCGCGACTTCGACTATGACTTTCGCTACATCGATCCGGAGGCGCTGGCGGTGCGGGTGCGCGCGAGCATGCTGGACGGCCGCTACACGGTGACAAAGGAGTTCCTCAGCGATCCGCACTACCCCGTGGTCCTGATGCATGTGGTAATCGAGGGCGACGAGGCGGTGCTGAGCCGTCTCAAGTGCTACGCGCTGTTGGCGCCGCATCTGGAAGGTGGCGGCGCAAACAACAATGGCCGCTCGATCGATGTGGCGGGGCAGCGCTGCGTGGTGGCGTGGAAGGGCAAGACGGCGCTGGCGATGGGCGTAAGCGGCGGCGGCTTCAGCCGGACCTCCTGCGGCTATGTGGGTCAGAGCGACGGCTACCAGGACCTCTCAAGCGACAAGAAAATGAACTGGCAGTTCGGCGAAGCACTGAACGGCAACATCGCGCTCACGGGCGAGATCGAAGTCGCCACGCGCCGCGAGTTTACGGTGGCGATCGGCTTCGGCAGCGGCCGGCATGCGGCGGTCTCGCGCATGATGCAGACGCTCGCAACGCCGTATACGCAGCACCGCGATAGGTTTCTCGCGCAGTGGAAGCGGGTAGGCGCGCCGCCGCGGCTGGGAGCGGGCTCGATGGATGGCGGCCGGCTGAGCCGGATCAGCCAGAACGTGATTCTGGCGCATGAGGACAAGTCCTACGCGGGCGCGTTCATCGCGTCGGCGTCGATCCCGTGGGGCGCGTCGAAGGGCGACGACGATCTCGGCGGCTACCATCTGCTGTGGACGCGTGACATGGTGCAGTCCGCAACGGCGCTCATGGCCTGCGGTCGCACGGAGACGGCTGTGCGGGCGCTAGTCTATCTCGCGTGCACGCAGCGGACCGACGGAGGCTTCTCGCAAAACTTCTGGATCGACGGCGAGCCGTACTGGTCGGGCATACAGCTGGACGAGGTTGCGTTTCCGATCATCCTGGCATGGCGCTTATGGAAGCTGAACGCGCTCGACAACTTCGATGTCTTTCCGTTTGTTGAGCGGGCGGCGGCCTTCATGGTGCGCTATGCCCCTGTGACCCAGCAGGAGCGATGGGAGGAGAACGCGGGCTACTCGCCCTCGACGTTGGCCGTGGTCATCAGCGCGCTGCTATGCGCGGCGGATATCGCGCGGGCGCACCAGGCGGCCGAGCTGGCGAGCTTCCTTGAGAGCTATGCGGATTGGATCGAGGCGCATCTGGATGAGTGGACGACGACCGATGACGGCGTGCTCGATCCGGAGGTGACGCGGCACTACATGCGGATACGGCCGCCGGCCGAGGGCGAGCCGTTCCATAACGCGTCCGTGAAGCCGGGCTGGATTCATCTCTCGAACCGCGGCCCGGGCGAGACGGCGGAGTTCGATGCGCGCGAGATTGTCGATGCCGGCTTTTTGGAGCTGGTGCGCTACGGCGTACGGCGGGCGGATGACCCGCTGATCGTGAACTCGCTGAAGGTGGTCGACAGGGTGCTGAAGATCGAAACGCCCTTCGGCCCGTGCTGGCGGCGCTACAACCACGACGGCTACGGCCAGCAGAAGGACGGCGGCCCGTACATGGGATGGGGACAAGGGCGGGCATGGCCGCTGCTGGGCGGGGAGCGCGCGCACTATGAGCTGGCGGCGGGTAATGATCCGAAGCCGCTCATCAAGGCATATGAGGCCTTCAGTTCGGTAGGCGGCATGCTGCCGGAGCAGGTATGGGACCACGACGATCTGCCGGCGGAGGGGCTGTACTGCGGCAAATCGGCGGGATCGGCGCAGCCGCTGGTGTGGGCGCATGCGGAGTATCTGAAGCTGCTGCGGTCGGTGGTGGATGGTGCGGTGTACGACCGTGTCTCGGTAGTCGAGGAGCGGTATGCGCGGCCAGTCAAGGAGCGCCGTTTTGTGAGCACCATCGAGATCTTCCAGAAGACGCGGCGGATCGAGACAGTGCCGGCGGGCAACACGCTGCGGCTGCTCGATCCGGAGCCGTTTCGCGTAGTGTGGACGGCCGATGACTGGGCGACCAAGCACGAGACGGACGCGCGGCGGGTCGGCTACCCGGGATCCTTCGCCGATATCGCAACAAAGACCGGGCAGACGGGAAGTTTGCGATTCACGTTGTACTGGCCGGATCGCGATACGTGGCTTGGCTTTGACTACGAGGTAAAGGTTGTAGCGCCCAAGAGCGAGACGGGTGCGGCGGCCCCGCCACCGGTCGCGGTTAAGCCATCCAATTAGCGAGAGGCTTTTATACGAGCGCGAGCGGCCTGGCGTTGGGCCTGTTCGCCGGGGGCGGGTACACTAGCAAGCGAGACGGAAGCACCTGTGCCGGGGTCGGCGCAGCTCACACTTTGAGATGAGGACACGATGACCGAACAGCAGACGGAGCAGGATTCGCAGATGCAGCAAGACTCGCAGACGCAGCAGGATTCGCATTCGCAGCAGGATTTAGACCAGCTTTCCATCAACACCCTTCGCTTCCTGGCCGTTGACCAGGTAGAGGCGGCGAAGAACGGTCATCCCGGTGCCCCGCTGGGCTGCGCGCCCATCGCCTACCTGCTCTACCACCGCTTTATGAAGCACGATCCGTCTGATCCGAAGTGGTCGGACCGCGATCGCTTCGTGCTCTCGAACGGGCACGCCTCCGCGCTGCTGTACGGCATGCTGCACCTAGCCGGCTATGACCTGCCGATGGAGCAGCTCAAGCAGTTCCGCGAGTGGGGATCGCACACCCCGGGGCACCCGGAGTACGGTGAGACGCCGGGCGTCGAGGTCACCACTGGACCTCTGGGCCAGGGCTTCGCCGAGGCGGTGGGCCTGGCGATCGCCGAGAAGCATCTCGCCGCAATCTACAACCATGAGAACCACACCCCGGTCGATCACCACACGTATGTTCTCTGCGGCGATGGCGATCTGATGGAGGGCATCTCGCATGAGGCCTCGTCGCTGGCGGGAACGCTGGGTCTGGGCAAGCTGATCGTGCTCTATGACGACAACCTGATCTCGCTCGATGGGCCGACAGAGCTGAGCTTTACCGAGGATGTGGTAAAGCGCTTTGAGGCGTACCACTGGCATGTCCAGACCGTGGGCGACGGCAACGATCTGACGGAGCTCTCGCACGCAATCCAGGCGGCGAAGGCCGAGGTGACGCGGCCATCGCTGATCAAGGTGCGCACGGTGATCGGCTATGGCAGCCCCAAGGCCGGAACCAAGGGCGTTCACGGTGAGGCGCTCGGGCCTGAGGCGACCAAGGCGACCAAGCGCAACCTCGGATTTCCGGAGGATAAGAGCTTCTACGTACCGGAGAAGGCTGGAAAGAACTGGCTCGAGATCAAAGAGAAAGGCAAGAAGCTCCACGCCGAGTGGCAGCGCAAGTATGAGGACTACGCCAGGGCCTATCCGGCCGAAGCCGCCGAGTACGACCGTACAACCTCGATGAAGCTGGCCGTGGGCTGGGAAAAGAAGCTCCCCGTATTCCCCACCGACAAGCCGATCGCCACGCGCAACGCCGGGCAGACGGTAATGAATGCGATCGCGGCGGTGGTGCCGGAGCTGTTTGGCGGTGCGGCGGACCTGACCAGCTCGACCAAGACGATCTTTAAGGACTCACCCAGCTTCCACGTCGATCCGAAGGGCCGCAACGTCTTCTTCGGCGTGCGCGAGTTCGGCATGATGGCGGCGGTCAACGGCATCGCGGCGCATGGCGGGCTGATTCCGTTCGGATCGACCTTCTTCACGTTCTCCGACTATTGCCGGTCCGCGCTGCGCATGGGAGCGCTGCAGTCGTCGCACTCGCTCTACATCTTCACCCATGATTCGATCGGCCTGGGCGCCGATGGACCGACGCACCAGCCGGTCGAGCACCTGATGGCGCTGCGGGCGATTCCGCAGCTGACGGACTTCCGGCCGGCGGATGCGAACGAGACCTCGGCGTGCTGGCGGCTGGCGCTTGAGCGGCACTCGGCGGCGTTCATGGCTCTCAGCCGCCAGGATCTGCCGGTGCTGGACGCGGAGAAGTACAAGATCGCCGAGGGCGTCCCGAAGGGCGCGTACAAGCTGGCGTGGGATACGGACGGCGGCTCCGGCAAGGACATCATCCTGATCGCGACGGGATCCGAAGTCTCACTGATCCTGGAATCGGCGGCGGAGTTGAAGAAGCAGGGCATCCGCGCGACAGTCGTCTCGATGCCGAGCTTCAAGATCTTCGACGAGCAGGAGCAGAGCTACAAGGACGAGCTCTTCCCGGAAGCAACGCCGAAGCTGGCGGTCGAGGCGGGCGCGACGATGGGCTGGTGGAAGTATGTCGGGCACAACGGCGGCATCATCGGGGTCGATCGCTTTGGCGCGTCGGCCCCCGGACCCCTGGTCCTTGAGAAGCTGGGCTTCTCGGTGGCAAACGTTGTAGAGCAGGCAAAGAAGCTAGTGAAGAAGTAGACGTCTGAGTTCGGAGGAGGGCTGTCCGTGCGCAATCACTGGACGAACGACGAGAAGACTGACGTAGACGAGCTGCCGCGGGAGCGTGACAGCAACTCGTCTGTGCAATCGCAGTATGAAGACAGCGTGCTGCCGGACCGGGAGTGGGAGCACGAAGACGACTCCTAACGGGCAGGTCCGCCGCGCTGGAGAGAAAGAGACTGCAGATGAAGATTGCCATTGCGTCGGATCACGCCGGTTTTCCACTCAAAGAGGAGGTTCGGGCGTATGTGGCGAAGCTGGGCCACGATGTCCGCGATCTCGGTGCATTCAATACCGAGCCCTCGGACTACCCCGACTTCGCGGTGCTGGTAGGCAAGGCGCTGATGCGGGGTGAGGTGGAGCGGGGCATCCTCATCTGCGGATCGGGCGTCGGCGTCTGCATCGCGGCGAATAAGATGCCGGGCGTGCGGGCCGGCATGTGCCACGACACCTACTCGGCCCATCAGGGTGTGGAACACGATCAGATGAACGTGCTGGTGTTGGGAGCGCGCATCATCGGCGTGGCGCTTGCCTTTGAGTGCGTGGACGCGTATCTGAAAGCGGAGTTCATCGCCACCGAGGAGCGCTTTGTACGCCGGCTAAACAAGGTCAAGGCGATCGAGTCCACGTACATGCCCGCAGCTCAGGGGACCGCGCTCAAGAGCTAAAAGCTTGTCCCGTGCGGAGTCGCGAGCCGCTTAGGAAGCATCTCTACTGCCATGGCACAGCAAACGAACAATCTGGTCTGGTTTATTACTGGCGCTTCAACCGGTTTCGGCCGGCTGCTGGCGGAAGAGGTGCTTCGCCGTGGCGGAAGGGTGATCGCGACGGCGCGATCGCTCGATAAAGTCGCCGATCTGGAGCAGAAGCATCCCGGCCGGGCCAAGGCGTATGCGCTGGATGTAACGGATCCGGCGCAGGTGAGCTCGATCGTAGCCCAGGCAACGGCGTGTTTTGCCCCGGTGGACGTGCTGGTGAACAACGCCGGGTACGGCGTGACGGGCGCGATCGAAGAGGTCAGCGACGAGGAATACATGCCGATGTTTGAGACGAATGTATTCGGGATGTTGCGTGTGACCAAGGCGTTTCTGCCGAAGATGCGCGAGCGCGGCAGTGGACACATCATCAATCTATCGTCGATCGGGGGCTTGATCGCGATGCCGGGCTGGGGATACTACAACGCGACGAAGTTTGCGGTGGAAGGGCTGACCGAGGCGCTGGCGGCTGAGTGCGAGCCGCTCGGAATTCATGTGACGGCGATCGAGCCGGGAGCATTTCGCACGGACTTCCTGGGGCGCTCCGGCAAAGAGGCTAAGACGCAGATTGCGGACTACAGCCCCACTGCGGGCAAGGCACGCGAGTACTTTCAGACGCAGGCCGGCAAGCAGAAGGGTAATCCGCAGCGGGCGGTGGAAGCGATCATTGCCGTAGTCGAGGCTGCGCATCCGCCACGCCATCTGCTGCTGGGCAACGCCGCTCTGACGCGCTTTCGTAAGCGGCTGGAGGACTGGACGGGCGAGCTGGACGCATGGGAGTCAACGACGATGGGCGCGGACTTTCCGGACGACACGTCAGGCCAGATGGCTGCGACCCATCGTGAGACCCAGGCGGCGGCACGGTGAGCGACGGATCGAAACAGCCGGCGCGCGGCGACTCCCGGAAGATCAACACGATCTTCTGGGACATCGGCGGCGTGCTGCTGACCAATGGCTGGGACATGAACCAGAGGGCGCGCGTGCTGACGGCGCTCGGGGTAGACCTGCCGGCGTATGAGGCTGTGCACGACCAGAAAAACTGGTTCTGGGAGCGCGGGCTGATCACGGCCGAGGAGTTCTTCAACCGCACCGTGCTCTCGACCAACCCGGGGCTGGGCCTCACCTTCGCGCAGCTGTGGCCGCCGGTATGCCGTGAGAGTAAGGTGCTCTACGCGGAGTGCTTCGACGTGCTGCAAAGCCTGCGCGAAGTGCCGGGTCTTCGTTTGGCTACACTGAACAACGAGAGCCGCGAGTTGAACAACTACAGGCTGGACGCGTTTGGGTTGCGGGAGAGCTTCGACTTCTTCGTATGTTCTGGCAATACCGGCGAGATGAAGCCCGCGCCTGCGATCTATCGCGCGGCAATTGAGATCTCCGGCCGGCCGGCAGAGACAGGGCTCTTTATCGACGATAAAGTGGAGAACTGCGAGGCTGCGCGTGCCCATGGCATGCAGCGATTCACTTCCAGACGCCGGCGCAGCTTGCGGGCGAACTGTCGCACTTCGGCATAGAGACTATGAGTAGTCAAACAAGGTAAGAGAGAGGCGAACGCATGCAACTGGGAATCATTGGTCTCGGCAAGATGGGCTTCAACATGGCGGAGCGTCTGCGGCTTGGCGGCCATACGGTAATCGGCTTCGATTTCAGTAAGGAGACTGTCGAGAAGCTGTCGGCGACGGGATCGAAGGGCGTGAGCTCGCTTGAAGAGCTGGTAAAGGGGATGCAAACTCCGCGCGCGATCTGGCTGATGGTGCCCTCGGGCGACCCGGTCGATGAGACCATCGCAAAGCTCGAGCCGTTTATGCAGAAGGGTGACATCTTCATCGACGGCGGCAACTCGAACTATAAAGACACGCAGCGCCGGTACGCCGAATGCAAGCAGAAAGGCTTCGAGTATGTCGACTGCGGAACCTCCGGCGGCGTGTGGGGCCTGAAGGAAGGCTACTCGATGATGATCGGCGGCGATGAAGCGGTCGTCGATGCCCTGAAGCCGATCTTCGAGACCCTAGCGCCCACCCCGACGACCGGCTGGGGCCGCGTAGGCCCAAGCGGCGCTGGCCACTTCGTGAAGATGGTCCACAACGGCATCGAGTACGGCATGATGCAGGCGTATGCCGAGGGCTTCTCGATCATGAAGGCGAAGGAGCCGTTGCATCTGGACCTTCCGCAGATCTCGGAGATCTGGCGGAACGGCTCGGTGGTGCGGTCCTGGCTGCTCGATCTGACGGCGGACGCGCTCAAGCAGAATCCGACGCTCGATGGTCTGGAGGCCTATGTGCCGGACTCGGGTGAGGGGCGATGGACCGTATTCGAGGCCATTGACCTTAACGTATCCGCACCCGTCATCACAGAGTCGCTGATCCGCAGGCTGCGCTCGCGTGAGGAGAACAACTTTACAGATCGAATGCTGTCAATCATGCGGAATGCGTTTGGCGGACACGCGGTGAAGAAGTCCTGATTTGTAACTGCGAGTGATCTGAAGAGAGTTTTTGGGCCTGACAGTATGAGAGCGATCCGGCGCTGAACTACCCGGAGTGAAGGAGTGAGGGACTATGGCAACGACTATGGCTGTTCCTGTAACGGCGGCGGCACCGGTTTCCGTGAAGGCAGGTGAGCGCATTCCCGATCCCTGCGTCGTGGTGATCTTCGGCGCGTCGGGCGATCTGACCAAGCGCAAGCTTCTGCCGGCGCTCTACCACCTGGAGCAGGAGAGCCTGCTGCCGAAGAGCTTTTCTGTAGTGGGTGTGGCGCGGCGCGACCTGAGCGCCACGTTTGCTCCCGACATGCAGGACGGCATCCTGAAGGGCGGCGGCGTGGATGCGAGTGACGAGAAGCTGAAGCCATTCATCGACCGGGTGCAGTACTTCGCGACGAACTTCGACGACGACGACGGCTACGAACGGCTGAAGACGTTCCTGGCGGACGTAGACGCAAAGCACGGCACCAAGGGCAATCGGCTCTTCTATCTCGCAGTCGCGCCGGAGTTCTTCGCGGACATCATCGGCTATCTCGGCCGCCACAAACTGTCGCAGTCCAACGAGAACGGCAACGGCTGGGTCCGCGTCATCATCGAGAAGCCCTTCGGCACGGATCTGGAGTCGGCGAAGAAGCTGAACCTGGACATCAACGCAGTGCTGAAGGAGCGGCAGATCTTCCGTATCGACCATTACCTGGGCAAGGAGACGGTGCAGAACATTCTCGTCTTCCGCTTCGGCAACGGCATCTTTGAGCCGGTATGGAACCGCAACTACATCGATCACGTGGAGATCACGGCAGCGGAGTCGATCGGCATTGAAGGCCGCGGGCCCTTCTATGAGAAAGCCGGCGCACTGCGCGATGTGCTGCAAAACCATGTGATGGAGGTGCTGTCGTTCGTGGCGATGGAACCGCCGGACTCGTTCGAGGCGCAGGCCGTTCGCACAGAGAAGCTGAAGGTGTGGCGGGCGATCGAGAAGATCCCAGTCGAGAACACCGTACGCGGGCAGTATGGGCCGGGCAAGGTGGACGGCAAGGATGTAGCGGGCTACCGGCAGGAAGATCGCGTCGATCCGAACTCGGTCACGGAGACGTTCGCGTCGGTTCGGGTAGAGATCGAGAACTGGCGCTGGGCCGGCGTGCCGATCTACCTGCGTGCGGGCAAGCGGCTGGAGCAGCGGGTCACGGAGGTCACCGTGGTCTTCAAACAGCCGCCGCTGCATCTCTTCAAAACAAACGGCACGGACGACAAGATCGAGCCGAACATCCTGAAGATGCGCATCCAGCCGGATGAGGGCATCACACTGCGCTTTGGCGCGAAGGTTCCCGGACCGACCACCAACGTGAAGCCGGTCAGCATGGAGTTCAGCTACGCGGATGCGTTCGGCAAGTCGTCGGCCAACGGATACGAGCGGCTGCTGCTCGACGCAATGCTGGGCGATGCGACTCTGTTTGCGGATCGTGAAGGTGTGGAGGCAACGTGGGCGCTGTTTACGCCGATCCTTGAAGCCTGGGCCGCCACGCCGCCAAAGGATTTTCCCAACTACGCCGCGGGAACGGAAGGCCCGGAGTGCGCCAACGAGCTTCTGGAGCACGATGGCCGCGCCTGGCAGGAACTCTAAGGACACACGACGATGCCGCAACCTGTAACGGTTACATATTCCATCTGGCCTGAGCCGAAGGCGGTCGCGTTTGCGGCCGCGCAACTCTTTTTGGACGCAGTAACGCAGGCTGCGAACGCGCGGGGAATCGCGCGCGTCGCGATCTCCGGCGGCACCACGCCCAAGGCGATGTTTGCTCTGCTGGCCGATCCGGCGCAGCCCTTTGCCGCCTCGATCCCCTGGTCGAAGCTGCATCTGTACTGGGTCGATGAGCGCTGTGTTCCACCTACCGACGCCAAATCGAACTACCGCATGACGAACGAGGCGCTGCTCTCAAAGGTGCCGCTGCCGGCCGAGCAGGTGCACCGCATGGAAGGCGAGCTCGATCCGGAGGAGGCGGCGAACCGCTACGAGACCGTGCTGCGCAACTCGATGAAGCTCGAAGGAGCAGAGTCGCCGGCCTTCGATCTGCTGCTGCTCGGCATGGGCGATGACGGCCACACAGCCTCTCTCTTCCCGCACACGGCAGCGCTTGAAGAAATCACCCGGCTGGTCGTGGCGAATCATGTTCCGCAAAAAGACACGTGGCGCATTTCGCTGACCTCGCCCGTCATCAACCAGGCGAGACAGGTCTGCTTTCTGATCGAAGGCGCAGCCAAGGCGGCTGTGCTGGCGGAGGTGCTGACCGGGCCGCGTGATCCGGAGCGGCTGCCGTCGCAGCTGATTCGGCCTGCGAGCGGAAGTCTGCGCTTTCTGCTCGATGCCGCGGCGGCGACTTCGTTGCCGGCGCCCGGCAACAGCTTGACCGCGTCGGGCGGGTCGCATACCGTAGGCACTCTGGAGCTTTAGCCGACGATGATACTTGCAGGCGATGTGGGCGGGACCAAGGTTCACCTGGCCTTGTACAACTTTGAAGGCGGCCGCCTGCGTTGGCTACGCGATCAGAAGTATCCGGCGATCGAGTACAGCTCGCTCGATGTCGTAGTGAAGGAATTTCTCGGCGAGGAGTCGGACCGCAAACACGAGATAGTGGCCGCATGCTTCGGCTGTCCCGGTCCGGTTCGCGATGGACGCCTGAAGCTGACGAACCTGCCGTGGACGCTGGACGCGCGGGATCTCGCGAAGAGCCTCGATATAGAGCACATCTTCCTGATCAACGATCTGGAGGCGAACGGCTACGGCATCCCGGAGCTTACCGCTGAGAGCATCTTCACGCTGCAGGCGGCGGATACTGGCGCGATCGGCCATCGCGGGCTCATCGCCGCTGGCACCGGTCTTGGCGAAGCGCTGCTGATCTGGGATGGCAAGAGCCGACACACGCCTCTTCCCTCCGAAGGCGGTCATTGCGACTTCGCCCCAAGGACGGACGAGGAGGTTCGCCTCTATGAGTACCTGCGGCGAACGCTGAAGGGCCGTGTCAGCTTTGAACGGGTCGTCTCCGGACTCGGTCTGCGCAATGTGTACAGCTTTCTGAAGGATGAAGTAAAGATGGACGAGCCGGCATGGCTGCGTGAGAGGCTGGAGTCCGAAGACCCGAACGCCGTGATCGGCAGCTGCGCCGAAGATGGGTCAAGCGAGCTCTGCCATCGGACGATGCAGATCTTCGCGGCGGCCTATGGCGCGGAGACCGGCAATCTGGCGCTGAAGGTGCTGGCGACCGGAGGCATGTACCTGGGCGGCGGAATTGCACCCAAAATCCTCAAAACATTACAGGACGGGGCGTTTCTGGAGGCGTTTGCCGATAAGGGCCGGCTTCGGCCGCTGCTTGAAGCCATCCCCGTGCGCGTCATCCTGGATGATACCTGCGCGCTGTTGGGCGCAGCCGCCTTCGCGGAGGCTCGTGCGTCTGAGCTCTCCGGACACTCGGAGCGCGCGGCCTCTCTACCGCTCTAACCGAATCCTCTCTGAACGTCCATGACACAGACGGGGCAGGAAACAATCAAAAGAGCTATCGTGGAACCATCGATTGACCGGACTTTTCGTTGACATCCCGAAGCCGAGCCGGTACCTTCCAATTTGAGGACACCATGAAAAAGACTCCCCTTCTGCTTGTCGGCTCCGCCTTCTTGTTTCTGATCACGCTGCCCCTGCACGCTCAGAATGGTTGTTTGAACTCGCCT
>CAXTJC010000004.1:0-19885 GCA_964244225.1 uncultured Acidobacteriaceae bacterium | reverse complement strand
GAACGACTATGTGACGGGCTTCATCAACTTTTACTCAAATACGCAGACGGGGCATGCGCACCTGCTGCGATCGCTCGAGCGGGCCGGGAAGTACAAGGAGATGATCCAGAAGAACCTGCGCGACGCCGGACTGCCGCAGGACCTGATCTACCTGGCGGTGGCGGAGTCGGGCTTTCAGCCGCAGGCGCTGAATGCGAAGAGCGGCGCGGCCGGCATGTGGCAGTTTATGGGCTTCCAGGGCGCGTACGGCCTGGTGCGGAACGGCTATGTGGATGAGCGCTTCGATCCGGAGAAGAGCTCCATGGCCTATGCGCGCTATATGAAGTCGCTCTATGCGCAGTTCGGCGACTGGTATCTGGCGATGGCGGCGTACGACTGGGGCCCAGGCTATGTGCAGCGCGCGGTGATGAAGACGGGCTATGCGGACTACTGGGAGCTCTACCGTCGCGGTGTGCTGCCGGGTGAGACGAAGAACTATGTGCCGGGCATCATCGCGGCAGCCATCATGGCGAAGAACCCGGCGCAGTACGGGCTCGAGAATCTGCATCCGATGCCGGCGGTAATCTATGACACCGTGCAGACCGACACGGCGATGGATCTGCGGCTGGTGGCGGATGTAACCGACGTGGCGGTGGGCGAGATTGTGGCGCTGAACCCGAGCCTGCTGCGATCGACGACGCCGCGGGACATGACCTTCGACCTGCACATTCCGTCGGGGACAAAGCCGCTCTACGAGGAGCGCATCAAGGAGATTCCGGACGAGCATCGCGCGAGCTGGCGCTTCCATGTGGTGAAGCCGGGCGAGACGACGGAGTCGATTGCAACGGCGATGCACGCGCGCGTGGCCGAGATCGCGCAGGCAAATGGTCTGACGGCGACCGAGGCCGTGGCGGCGGGCGATGAGCTGGTCATTCCGATCACGCCGGTGGTGAGCGCCGCGACGGCGCATCCGGTGCACTACCGTGTGTTGCGCGGCGACTCGATAACGACGGTGTCGGATCGGTTCAATGTTTCGGTGGAGGATCTGCGGCGATGGAATCATCTGTCGTCGAGCGCGATTGCACCGGGACGCACGCTGATGGTAGCGGAGCCGATGCATCTGGCGCCGACCGGACGGGCACGGGCGAAGGCGTCGCGCAGGCGCACTGTACGAAGTGCGAGCCGGGCGGCGAGCACGCGCACTGCGACGAAGACCTCAACCACGAGCGCCAGGACCGCAGTGAAGAAGAAGCGGAGATACTGACGCAGCTCCCTTAAAGGTTGCGAGCAGACGCGGTGAGACCGCGGTTTTTCTCTTCGAGAAGGGACCGCTTCGATCGAAGTTCAACGGCGCTGCGGCATCAAGAGAAATGGTTGACGCGGTACCTCTGCCGCTCCCGAACAAAAGAGTTCTTGCGCTTGCTGGCCCAGCGATGCAGACTGTTGCTAGAATTCGATCCGCACGTTGCGGTACCGAATCTGTTGCATCGTATGAAGTGCAGTTGCTTTGGATCAGCGAGAGGGTAGACGACGATGATGTTCGACGAGACGATCAAGCTGTATGCGGCGGCGCACGACGAAGACGAAGAGGCGGACGATGACGACGGCGCGCTCGATGAAGGCTTCGACGATGAGGACGATGACGAAGAAGAAGAGATCCTGACGAGCTCGGATGACGACGAGATAAGCGGCGCGGACGAAGACGTCGACGAGGCGAGCTCGGATCCGCTGCTGCGCAAGGACACGCATGCCGAGGAGGCGCAGATGTACGCTATGCCCGCGGCCCCGGGGCAGCCGTATGATCCGCCATCGAAGATGTCGAAGGAACCCGTACTCAATGAGGTCGAGGTGGATGTTGCGGAGGATCTGACCTTGGACACCCCTGAGGCCTCGATGGAGGCACCGCTCAAAAAGAACGCCGCGAAGAGGGCAGGGGCTGAGGCTATAAAAGCAACGGCTGGGGCGAAGAAAGCAGCGGCTCCGGCGAAGAAGGGGACACCGGTGAAGTCGGCCGGCGTGTCTGCCAAGAAGGCTGTGCCGGCCAAAAAAGCGCCTGCGAAGAAGACAGTGCCGCCGAAGAAGGCCGCTCCCGCGACGAAGAAGAGTGTCGCCAAGAAGATCACAGGGTCTGCCGCGAAGAAGTCGAGTGCACCGCGCGGCGTGAAGGGCGCTCCGAAGAAGGGAGCGTCAGGCAACAAGGGCACCGCAAGCAGCAAAAAATCAAACGTGAGAGGTAAAACCTTGGCAACCGCAAAGAAAGCTCCTGCGAAGAAGGCTGTCGCGAAGAAAGCTGCTCCGGCGAAGAAGGCCGTAGCGAAGAAGGCACCCGCAAAGAAGGCAACGGCAAAGAAGGCCGTGGCTAAGAAGGCGCCGGCAAAGAAGACTGTAGCAAAGAAGACATCGACCAAGACCGCGACAAAGACGGCAGCAAAGAAGTAAACGCACTCTAAGGCAAGCAAAAAGGCCCGGACCTCTCTTAGGAGACTCCGGGCCTTTTTGCGCCTGCTGCAGTCTGTAGCAGGATCAGTTACTTATTGCCGGCTTGCTTGATGGCGGCAAGGACCTCTTCGCTATGACTGTTCACGTCGACGTCGGGCCAGTGCTTGATGATCTTGCCGTCGGGCGAGATGAGGAAGGTCTGGCGGGAGGCGAACTTGATGGGGCCCATGCCGCGAACAGGGACGCCGTACTCATCGACGACCTTGTGGTCGGGATCGGCGAGGAGCTTGAAGGTGAGGGTCTCTTTGGTGCAGAACTTCTTGTGGCTGTCTACGGTGTCGAGCGAGACGCCGACGACGGCGGCGTTGAGGGCGGTGTACTTGGCCTCATCGCGCTGGAAGTTGTGGGCTTCGATGGTGCAGCCCTGGGTCTGATCCTTCGGGTAGAAGTAGAGTACGACGAACTTGCCCTTGAAGTCGGAGAGGCTGACGGGCTTATCCAGCTGTGAGGGTAGAGTGAAGCTGGGCGCGGCGGAGCCGATGGCTGGGGTATCCGCGGCATGGAGAGCGGCCGGTGCGAGCGAGAGCGTGGCGAGCAGTGCGGCGGCGAGAAACGAGTTGCGCATGGGACCTCTTTCGGAGTGAGTTGGTGGTGTGGCCTAGTTCGTTGTGCTTGAGGCGAGGTTGATTCTACTCCGCCTGGATGGCGATGCCGGCAGCATCGGCTGCGGCGCGGATGGCGGCGGGGTCGAAGAGGAGGGTGCGGCCGGCCTCGAGAGCGAGACAGGTGGCGCCGGCGGCCTGCATGGTGGCGATTGTCTGCAGGCCGATAACGGGAACGTCGAAGCGCATGTCCTGATTCGGCTTGGCGACTTTGACGACGGTGAGCGAGCGTCGCAGGGTGGAGGGATCGCCCTCCGCTCGCAGCAGGTCGCCGGCGCGGAGGATCGTGGCGTCCGTGCCTTCCATGGCCTCGATGGCAACGCAGGCCTGGGCGGCGACGACGACGGTCTGGCCGAGATCAAAGGTGGCGATGCCACGGGCGACGGTGCGGCCGTAGGCGATGTCTTTCCGCTCCTCGGCATCGGGTTCGCGGGTGGTGAGCACACCAGGTCGGGCAAGGAGCGGCTCGAGATACTCGGTCGAGGAGATGAGCGTGACGCCTTCATCGGCGAGAACCTTAGCGATCGCGCCGAGCAGGTTATCGGTGTTGCGGGAGCCGAGCGAGAAGAGGAGCTTGGCGAGGCGCCAGTCCGGCCGGATCGACGAGAATATCTGCTTGTGGCGAACCTGCCCGGCCATGGTGGCGCGGGTGACACCTTCGCGATGGAAGATCTCGATGAGCCGCGAGAGCTCGCCGAGCGAGAGCCAATGCAGATGGATGAAGGGGTCGGCGGCCGCGCGTGCGGTGATCTCGGGATCGGTCTCTTCTCTCAGCGCGGCGACGACGACGATGAGGTTGTGCGCGCGCGCGGCGTCCAGCAGGAGGAAGGGAAAGCGGCCGTTGCCGGCGATGAGGCCGAGAGTCTCAGCGGGACCTGGGTCGACGATCGGGGAGGTGGACTGCATGTGCCGCTAGTGTAGGGGATGTTTGCCGCGCAACGCATACGTGACAACGCAAGCGCCGCTCTACTTGCTTTGGGCGAGCTTGACGGTCTTGCCGGTGGCCGCGGACTCGCGGGCGGCGGCGAGGATGCGAACGACCTTTACGTTGGTGTCGAGGGCGGTGAGATCGCCCTGCGGGTGGAGGCTGTCGTTGAGGACGGCGACGAGGTAGTTGAGAGAGTCGTTCTGGGGCGCAGCGAGGGCGGGTGCGGTCGCGGTGTGCTCTTCCTTTTCGCCGGGCAGGCGCATGCGAAGGTGGTCGGTGATCTGCGTTGAGACATAGACGGTATCCACATAACCGGTCGCGCCGTAGATCTCCATGTCCTTGCGGTCGAAGGGCCAGTTCCAGGAGCCTTCGAGATCGGCGACGGCCCTGGGGTACTGGAGAAGGATGGTGGAATCATCGTCAATGTGGGTGTAGACGGCGGGCTTGTCGGTGTGGGTGACGGCGGTGACGGAGAGCGGCAGCTCGCCATGCATCAGGACGGTCGTGAGGTCCGCGCCGTAGCAGCCGAAGTCGAAGAGGGCGCCGCCGCCGTTCTGTTTGGCGTCGGTGAGGAAGCCGAGGAACTCGGGGTCAACGCCGATCTCTTTGGGCCCCTTGTGGCCGTCGTGGAAGACGACGCGGCGGAGCTCGCCTACCTTGCCCTCGCCGAGCATCTTCGCGGCCTCGGCGTTTGAGGCGTACCAGGTGGTCTCGTAGTTGGTGAGGACGGGGATCTTGTACTGCTCGGCGAGGTGCTGGATGGCGAGGGCGTCAGGAACTGTCGTCGCAAGAGGCTTTTCGACCATGGCCGCGATGTGCATGGGCGCGGCGGCCGCGATGGCCGCGAGATGGCCGGCGGGCGAGGTATAAACCAGAATAGCCTGCGGGTGGGTCGCGGTGAGCATGACCTTTTCGTCCGCGAAGAAGAGTTTGTGGTCGAAGTGGTAGAGCCGCTCGTACTTGGCGCGCAGGCTTTCATCGGGCTCGGAGATGCCGACGAGCTCGACCTCATGGTGGTTCGGAAGATTGCGGAGAAAGCCCTGCACATGGCCGTGTGTGAGGCCGACAATAGCGACGCGCGCGGGTGTCTGCGCGGCGGCGGAGAGGGCGGAGGCAAGAAGGACGGCGGTGGCGAGGGGGAGATGGCGCATGATGCAGATAAGTGTATGGGAATCCGCAACAGCGGGTGTGAGAACGTCCGCCCGCTGGCCCGGTCTGGGGGCTTCAGGTGGTGAGGCGGTTCTTCGAGATGGACTGCATGGCGTGCGCGGTGAGATCTTTGGGCGAGCCGATCGACGTAAGCGTGAGTGTCGCGCCTGAAAGCAGGTTCGGATAGGCGCGGAAGGTGTGGGCGGCGCGGGAGCCGAGGAAGAGCTCGAAGACGGAGCCGTCCACGAAGAGCGTGATGGGCTCGTTCGGCGCGTGATCGAGGGAGGCTCCGTTCACGAGCAGATGGCGGCCGTCGGCCGAGACCTGCAGGGTGGCAAGATCGTTTGTACCGGAGGTGAGTCTGCAGCCGCTGCCGGGCGTAAGCGTGGCGGTGATCCTGGCTGCGAGCGAGGACATGGTGATGCTGGAACGGACGGGTTGCGGCGGCCCGATGAGTTGGTCAAAAGCTGCCGGGATTGACATGGTGAGCTGGCCGTCGGCGGAGACGTTGAGGATGCGCGGCAGGGCCATGACGCCCGCCCAGCCGGCGCGGACGAACTCGGCCTGCGGTCGTGTCTCGGTGACCCAGCCCCAGAGGATGCGGCGTCCGCTTGCGTCGAGCATGGACTTCGGCGCGTAGAAGGCGCCGGTATCGAGCAGGCCGCGGGCGGTGGGGGTAAAGCGCAGCGTGGCGCGGTCGAGGTGGCCGACGTGCCAGTAGACCTTGCGCTCGGTGGAGAAGAAGAGCACGTGGTGGCCGTCGAGCTCGAAGAAGTCGGGGCACTCGAACATGGTGCCGGCATCGACCGGGTCGGGGGTGCTTCGGCCGTTGCCGGGAGCCTCAAAGAGCGGGTGCAGATACTCCCACGTGAGCAGGTCGGGCGAGCCGCGATAGAGCAGGATCGCGCCGCCCTTGCCCTCGATGCCGGAGCCGACACAGAGATACCAGGTATCGCCGTCGCGCCAGGGCGCGGGATCGCGGAAGCCTGTGACGCTTAGACCGGGCGGCGGCGCCGGGAGGACTGGCTTTGGCTGCTTGGTGAAGCTGCGCAGGTCGGGGCTCGACGAGATGGCGAGGTCCTGCGTCTCGCGAAAGCTGGTATCGCCCTTGCAGGTGGCTTGATCGCGTGGAACCTCGGTGACGCCGGTATAGAAGGCATAGCAGCGGCCATCGTGCTCGAGGCAGCTGCCGCTCCAGCAGCCGTCCTGGTCGGGCGAGTGGGGTGTCGGTGCGAGCGCGACCGGAAGGTGCCTCCAGTGCACCAGATCGGGCGAGACGGAGTGGCCCCAGTGGATACGGTTTGAGACAACGCCAATGGGGTTGAGTTGGTAGAAGAGGTGAGTCTGGCCGCGCCATACGATGGGGCCGTTCGGATCATTCATCCAGTTGCCGGTAGGCAGGAGATGGAACTGTGGCCGTAGAGGATCGTGCGCGAGAGCGTCGGCCGATGGCTCTGCGGCAAATAGAGGGCCGGTTGCTACTGTGGCGAGCGTAGCGGCGGCGCTTTGGGCGAGGAACTGGCGGCGGGTACGCATGGCAGAGTGTCTCCGCTGCACACTCTACCGGAACAGGTATCGGCGAAGCTATCTATGGGCGTTGAAGACAGCAAAGGCTTGCGGAAGGAAGACTGGGCCGACGCTTACAGCGCGGCGCTTAGGGCAGGATAGCGCCCGGCGTGGCTGGTTTCATAGAGCGCGAGCAGGCGGGCACGCATCAGGTAGTAGGCGCTGGCCGCCTCCTGCACATAGAAGGGGCCGCGGGCGCGGCCGTAATGAAGGAAGATTCCCAGAGCGATCTTGAAGGTGGCCTTCCGCAGGGTGAGGGCGTCGTGGCGCATACGCTCGGCCACGATGACACTTTCCTCAAAGTTCCACTGGGCCGCATAGCCGGCGATCGCCAGCAGGGTCTCCGCGTTCTCGCGCATCTGGGCCAGGCCGTTCGCACCGCCAACCAGGGTCCAGAGATCGTCGGTCTGCAGGCCGAGCTGACCCTTTGCCGGGTGCAGGTACTCAAGCGCCACAGTCGTAATGCCGGGGGTGGGAACGGGACCGAGCCTTGACAGCAGATCGTTCCAGTTGAGCGACGCTAAACGTCGCTGCTTGAGGTGCGCGTGAAGCAGCGTCACGGCAAGGGCAAAGGCAGCGATTATCAGAACCAGAATGCTCATATGGACGTTTTAAGTACGATGCACGTTTTCGAGATCGTATTGCACTCTGCGATGAAGAGCAAGCAAATACGCTTCCATCTCTGTGGAAAGTGGGGCGCGTTCCGTCTCCGGCAACCAGAAGGAGACGATCCAGAAGAGTAGCGCGCCCAGGTAGGCGAACTCGCGGATGCCGTCGTAGAGGGCGAAATCTCGTTGCCAGCCGGCAAGAACGTGCAGAACATCGCTTCCGAGATTGAGCAGCGCCCAAAGAGTAAGCCCCTGGCCCAAGGCGATTACGTGGCTTCGCCATTGCAAGCCGAGTCGGTTGGCTGTAAGGATTATTGCGGCGAACAGCTCGCAGGTCAGCAGCGAGGTAAATACAGTAATGCGCTCCTCCCAGAGAGCCAGACCCATGGCGTTGGGGGAGTGGAGGCCAAATCCCGCCAAGGCGGCGATCAGCAGAGCTAGACCGCTCCATAGCAGGAAAGAACGCCGCGCATCGCTGATCCAGGTTCCGGTGGGGCGAAGGATGATGCGAGCGATCTCGAAGATCAAGGCGATTTGAAATATGTAATCGAGGAGCGCGGCACTCCAGTAAGCCATGTAATAAACATGACGGTTTCCGTACCTCGTAACCAGGAAAAGAAGAATCGTAACGAAAATGTGAAAGGCGATGAGTGCCGAATAGACTGGAAATCTGTGGCTACGCCCCTTGAAAAACAGCACAGCAAGGAGTGTAGCGTGGCCTAAAAAGCCTGCTGCCCATAATACGTTCGTTAGGGTAAGACGTGTCATCTGGCGATGACCATCTTATAGGACTCAGAATCCAAATACGCTAAGAATCCTCTGTGTGAAGGATGGCGATGCTACAACGCGTGTCGTAGGACGCGGATCCGTTCCCATAACTCCGGCATGAGCTGGGATGGAGGCAGCAAGGGCAGTGAGGGCGACGAAAACGAAAGAGCGGAGGGATTTCTGCATGGTGAGTCTCCTTGAGCGCATGATCGTGAAGTTGATCGGGTATCTAAGTTCTTTTTCTCACGGCTTTACCGTTGAGAACCATCGAGGCTCCTGTACGCATGAAACAGGCGTAGCTAGAAACCAAAGAAATGGAGCAGTGTTTGCGTGATGGTCGGCGAAGCGATGACGCGTGTTGTGGGACGTGGGTCGGTTCCCATTACACCGGCGTGTGCCGAGGCGGTGGAGAGGGCGACGAGGGTGACGAGAACGAAAGAGCGGATGGACTTCTGCATGGTGGATCTCCTTTGCGCATGTCGTGGAGTTGATCGGTACTTTGGTTTCTAATCCTCACGGCTTTGCCGTTGAGGATTGTCTAACGTTCCTGTATCACTTTGGACAGGGCTGCTTAGAAGCCAAAGAAATGTAGAACGGTCTGTGTCATGGACTGTGGCGGAGGGGGAGTCGTCGGACGCGGGTTCGTTCCCATAACACCGGCGTGAGCCGAAGCGGCGGAGAGGGCAACGAAGGCGACGAGGACGAGTGAGCGGAGGGAATTCTGCATGGTGGATCTCCTTGAGCGCGTTGCGCTCATTCAAGGTTAGCCGTGATAGCCACCATTGCCGCAGAGAAATGTCAAGGCTTTACAAAGCCGCAGTGGGTACTGATTACTATCGCCACGTCTTTTCCTCACCCAAAGAGAAAAGTCGCTCCCTGTTATTTGATGATGCCGCGTGTGCTGGCCGCGATAAAGTCGGCAAGATAACGGACGTGCTCGGCTTCGCTGGAGGCCATCTGGTCTTTTAGACTTGCCGGATCTTCCGGAGGAAGCGTGGCGCGTATGGCGGCGAGTGCGTCGCCGGTATTGCGCTTTGAGGAGAGAAGAAGCCTGTAGGCGTGGCGCAGCTGCTTGAGCTGGGCCGGTGTGAAGCCGCGGCGCTCAAGCCCTACCTTATTCAGGCCGTAGGCGTGGTTATTGCGCTCGATTGAGGTTAGCGAGTAGGGCAGCACATCCTGTGTGATGGTGGTGCCGCCGCCGATGTAGCTGTAGCGGCCGATGCGACAGAACTGGTGCACGGGGCAGAGCGCGCCGACGACGGCGAAGTCCTCCACGATGACGTGGCCGGCGAGGGTGGCGGCGTTGGCGAGGATGCAGCCGTTGCCAATGTGCGAGTCGTGGCCGATGTGGGTGTAGGCCATGATCAGACAGTTGCTGCCGATCGTGGTTTCGCCGCCGCCGCCCGCGGTGCCGCGGGAGATGGTGACGGACTCACGGATGGAGTTATCGTCGTCGATGGTCAGGCGCGTGGGCTCGCCGGCATACTTCAGGTCCTGCGGCGCGATCCCCAGGCAGGCGAACGAAAAGACCCTGTTGCGGGCGCCGAGCGTGGTGTGGCCGTCGAGCACCACGTGCGAGACCAGCTCGCACTGCTCCCCTAGAACGACATCCGGGCCGATGGTGCAGAAGGGGCCGATGATGCAGGAGGCTGGAACCTGGGCGCCGGGCGCCACGACGGCGGTGGGATGAATGGGCACTCGTGCTGATCCTCAAATTCTTGAAGCTGGACCTCAGGGGCTAAAGCCCCTTCTCTTCTGGACGGTTTACGGCACGGCTCAAGCCACGCCCTCAAGAACGAGACCTGGCTCGCACGTCAGTCGGCGAGGGGGCCTGCGGCGTTGTCAGGCGGGGCGGCTGGCTGTGTGGTTTGGGCGGCTGCAGGCGCGGGAGCCCGGTTGGTGAGCGCACAGGTGACCGTGGCCTCGCAGGCGATCTTGCCCTCGACGGTGGCGACGCCGCGCATCTTGACGGCGGAGGTGCGCCAGTTGAGCACGGTAACCTCGATGCGAAGCTGATCGCCAGGCGTGACCGGCCGGCGAAACTTGGCCTGCTCGATACCGGTAAAGACCATCAGCTTGGAGTCACGATCGGGAATCTCGGTAAGCAGCAGGGCGCCACCGGCCTGGGCGATCGCCTCCACGATGAGGACGCCCGGCATGATGGGGTAGTGGGGGAAGTGGCCGGTGAAGTGGGGCTCGTTCACGGTGACGTTTTTGATGGCGACGATGCGCTGCTTGCGCTCAATCTCAATGACACGGTCGATCAGGAGAAAGGGGTAGCGATGCGGCAGGATCGCCATGATCTCGACCAGATCCAGGGTCTGTTTGACAGGGGGCGCGGCGACGTGTGGCTCTGGAACGGTGTCGGACATGGCAGGGATGAGTATAAAGGCTGCCCCAACCAGCTTCGGCAGACTCTCAGCAGAGCTTAGAGGAATCAATAGTTACTAGTGGTTACTTTCTTACAAAAATCTAATGACTTTAGGCTGGACTTATGGTCTGATGAGACTGTTTCTGCTGCTTGACTTCTTCGCACCTCAAGGATTGTATGGGCCTCCGATTCTCTGCTTTGTTTCTAACGCTTCTTTGTGGATCGACCGCGATGGCTGTCGCCGATCCGATCTGGTACTCGCATCCCTCGGTTCCGGCTCCGGCTGTCGCTCTGACCGCGGCGGCTACGGGCTCGATCCAGGGCTATTTTGTCTTTCAGAGCGCGGGCGATCTGGACTCGATCGCATTACTGGACGTCACCACCGGCGTGACCAGCGCGTACGTCTTTCCGAATCACTCGACAGCGTCAGGAAGTACGGCAAACTTCGGCAGCGTCTCGGCTGGCGATCAGCTGGTCTTTCTGCTGTTCAACGCGAACACGGGCACGGTGCTGCACTCGGACGCGCAGAACAGCGATGGGGACGCGCATGCCTACATCACTCCCTACATGGGCGGCTTGACCGGCGGCCTGCCATACCCGGCCGGAACCTACGTGGGTTTTGAGGACCTGCTGGCATCGCAGGGTTCGGACTTCGACTACAACGACAACGGCTTCATCTTTACGAATGTCGCGACATCCGCGCCGGGGACGCCGTCTGCCGTGCCGGAGCCCGGATCGCTGGCGCTGCTTGGTACCGGCGCCCTGGGGGCGTTTGCCTTCCTGCGGCGTCGTGCGCGCATGTAACCGCAGTAGGCTGGTACAGCCGCGAGCCCTCTCTTTTATGGAGAGGGCTCGTTTGCTTATGCGAACATTATTTCTTCTGCTGCAGCGGCGCGTCGGGGTTGAAGAGGGCGGCGGGCAAGGGCTGGTTGTAGTCGACCCTGTTGAGAAATCGCTGATTGACGAGGTCGCCATTGCGGTAGCGCGAGACTGTCAGCGGCGTGGGAATGCCGCCGTAGATCTGATAGTTGTCATACTCTTCGCGGTCCTCGTCATGGTCTTTAAACTGTGTGTTACGCCACTCGAAGGTGCGCGCGAGCGGCAGGTGCGTGTTGGCGTCAAGCTCGAGCGTGACGGCGTCGTTATTGGCCGAGAGCACGCTGATCTTGTCGGCGGCGCGGCGCTGCACCATGCTGGTGCCTTCGGCGACGACGACCACGCCCGGAGCTTTGAGCCAGACGGCGAGGATCGCTTCGATCGAGTGCGCACGGCGGCGGAGATAGTCCTCCACCTGCTCCTTCGGCAGCGGAGTCTTTCCTTTGTAGGTGAGTTCATAGCCCTGGTCGGGTACCCAGACCTGGACGACATCGCGCTTCTTGCCCGGCATAATCATGCCCTTAGGCGTGATGAACTCGATCCGCTCGACCTGCGGCTTGCCCGCGAGCGGGAACTGGTAGTACTCGGCGTACTCCACGTTTGAGCCGGTGGGCTGATCGCGAAAGAAAGCGGCGGTGTGGCCCAGGGTGGTGAGCGTCTGGCGGTTGAGCCACGCCGGACCGCCGAGAGCGGCGACCATTTGGTTCAGGAGCTGGCGGCCGCGCTCTTCGGGGTTGGCGGCGCTGGAATTGGGGGCGGCGCTGGGAATGTCATTGGCCTGCGCGTGCAGGACGGCGGGGCTGGCGAGAAGCGAGAGCAGGAGGAGCGAGCGGAGTTGCATGGTGGTCCTTGGGATATGCGTGCGAGGGTTCCGTGGGAGTAAAGCGGATCCTCCGCTGCGCGAAGGATGACAACCAAACCAAGAGGATCATAACCAGAGGGACTGATGCGCGTTCAACCGGTGAGGACGGCACCGCCGTTGACGTTGACGATCTCTCCTGACACGAAGCCGGCAAAGGGCGTGCAAAGGAAGAGGATGGGGCCGGCGATCTCGTTGACGTGGGCGGGGCGGCCGAGCGGGATGAGGGACATCGCTCTCTTGGACGCGGCGGGGTCGGCGAGGGCAGCGGCGGACATCTCGGTGGCGACCCAGCCGGGAGCGACGCAGTTGACGAGGATGCCCTGCGGCGCGAGCTCCGACGAGAGCGATTTGGTGAGCGAGACGAGGGCGCCTTTGGAGGCGGCGTAGTCGGCGTGGAAGGCCTCGCCGCGCTGGGCGGCGGTGGAGGCGACCAGGACGATATGGCCGCGGGCGCTGATGATGTGGCCTTGGGAGCTGCTGCTGTGGCCGTTGGAGGTGGCTTCGGCAGGCTTGGCGAGCATATGGACGGTGGCGGCCTGGACGAGGCCGAAGACGCTCTGGAGGTTGATGGCGAGGGTGCCAGTCCACTGCTCGTCGGACATGGTGGCGATGGGCTGGTCGTGTGCCGGCCAGACGCCGTGATTGACGATGAGGATGTCGAGGCTGCCGAAGGCGGCGATGGCCGAGGCGACGAGGGCGCGGCCGTCGGCGGGGGTGGTCAGGGGCTGCTGAAGGGCGCGGCAGAGGTCGGGGCCGCCACACTCGGCGGCGAGGGCTTCAGCCGGGCCGGAGGCGGTGTTGAAGGAGAAGGCGACGCGAGCGCCGGCCTGGTGGAAGAGGCGGACGGTGGCGGCGCCGATGCCGCGCGAGCCGCCGGTGATGAGGGCGGTGCGGCCGGCGAGCGAGAGGGTGGGCGGCAGAGTTGACGGCGGTAGAGGTGAGGGCGGCAGGGGCATACGGCACAAGGCTAGGTGAGATGAAGGGGTGATGCAAGGCGGCCGGCGTGATACCGTCGCTCGTGACTGTATAGGCTGGGGACGAGGCGTTTCGGATAGCGTCCGGCTCGGCTAGTTTCTGAAGGATGAGGTGAGGCATGAAGAGGGTCATTCTGGTGGTGCGCATTCTGCTTGGGCTGGTCTTTGTTTTCTTTGGAGCGAATCTGATTTTGCACTTTCTGCATGCGCCGATGCCGACAGGGGATGCGGGGCAGCTGAGCGAGATTCTGGACCACAGCAAGTGGATGACGTTTGTCGGGGTGGTGCAGCTGGTCGGCGGCATCCTGCTGCTGGTCGGGCGCTACGTTCCGCTCGGGCTGACGCTGCTGGCTCCTGTGATCGTGAATATCCTGTTGTTCCACCTTTTGCTGCTGGGCGGCGTGGGTATCGCGCCCGGGCTGGTGGTGACGCTGCTGGAGCTGTTTCTGATCTGGGCGTACCGGGGATACTTCCGCACTCTGCTGGGATCGGCGCATGAGGTGAGTTAGGTGCCCTCCCCCGGGTACTTCTTGGGTAAAGTCCTCTCTTTATGAGGTTTTTTGTTGATGGTGTGGTGTTGAAAGCAACGACGAAATACAAGGGTCTCTCCACTGCGCGGACGATACGACTGTCCGCTTCGGTCGAGATGACGGCTTTATCGAGTGGCTGAACGTGTTCTTAGTATAGGGAGTGCGAAGAGAGAGTGCGCCAGGTTCCGCGTACGGATTTGCTACGAGCTGGTGGAGGCGCAGGCAGGCGGTTGCTACGCGAATCAGAGTTAGCTTGCGGGGGCCTTGGAGGCTTTGCGGCGAGTGGCGATCTCGCGGCGTTGCTCCGTAGCCGGCAAGGCGAGAAGTCTGCGGGTTTTGGGAGCGAGCTTCTCGAGGGTGAGAGCGTGGGCGTGGCGGAGGTGGTCCTGCCACTCCGCAGTAGTAAAGACGGACCACTGCGTGGCGGCGATCCAATGGACGCGGGCGAGGTAGGGAGCGGGGATGCAGCCCTCAATCTCGAGCAGGTCCGGGTAGCGCGCCGGACCGGCGGAAAAGGAGACGACGGGATGATTGGAGCGGGCGGGGTCGAGGTCGGCTAACGCGAACATCTTGCCGCCGAGGACTTTGTCGCCGACCCAGAAGACGAGGTTGTCGCCGAACTGCATGGTCTCGACGACATGCGGGAGAGTGAGGAGGAAGGCGCGCGTGCTCTCTACGTTCATGGCGAGAGTGTAAGGCTGGTGGCTGGTGGTTGTGGCGGAACCCTTGACTGAGGGGAAACAATCCCTTCGGGATGAAGGCAAGAGGAGGAAACAATCCCTTCGGGATGAAGATGAAGGGCAAGCATGCACTGCTGGTACAGCTCGGGGTGAGTTGCTTGCTCTGCGTTCCGGGTTGTCGCTGATCCCTCCAGAGGGTTGCAGACCGAGGCAAGGTGCGGGGATTCTTCGCTGCGCTCGGAATGACAAACTTTAAGGTATGGATTCCCTGCAGGATGTCCTTCACGGGAGGACCTCCTGCATGACAAACTTTTGAAGTAGGGATTTCCTACAGGATCTCCTTCAAGGGAGGGACTTCCTGCATGACAAACTTTTTATGAAGGGGGGCTCCTTGCTACTTTCGCTGGCCGCTGAGTTTGGAGGCTGCGGCGGCTTTCTGGTCGCCCTTCTTTTCTCCGGAGGTCTGGTTCTTCTTGGGCTTGCAGCTGCCTTTTTCGCCCTGCATTTTGCCCGGAGTGGGCTCGAAGCCGGGCCAGCAGGCGTTGGCGCTCGAGTCCTTTTTGCCGCCCGCGGCTTTCTTCGCGCTCTTCTTGCCTGGGGTTTTCTTCGTGTCGGCGCCGGTGATGTGTTTGCGGGCGGCGGCGGTCTTGGTGCCGGCCGATTTCGTGGCGCCTTTGGCGGGTGTCTTCTTTGCGGGTGTCTTCTTTGCCGGAGCTTTTTTTGCGGTAGTCATAGGGGCTTGGAGTCGGGTAAGTGTTTGAGAGCCGCCTGAGAGCGAGCGGCTATTTTGCGGGTTTAGCGAAGTCGTAAACGGATCGGACCTTTTGCAGTGGAGGGATCGACGATGCGGCCGCCCTGGGTGATGACGATGCGGCCGGCGGCGACGAGGCGGCGGGCGGCGGCGCGGGCGGGCTCCATGAGGGGCTGCCAGGCTTGCGGGTCTGGCGGTGCGTTCGAGCAGGTGTCTGGCTGTGCGTTTGGGTTAGCGTGCGCGGCGAGGGCGCGCGCGGCTTCCGAGGGGCAGATGGTTTTGTCGCGGCCGCGAGTGGCGAGGAGATCGAGGATGGTCTGTTCGAGGGCTTTGTCCTGCGCGGAGGGCTTGTGAGTGCGGCAGGCGTCGGAGCAAAACTTAACGTTGTCCCAGTCGCGCTCCCATTTTTTGCGCCATGTGATGGTGCGGCCGCAGGTGACGCAGGTTTTGTTCGGGTGTTCGGCGGAGGTGGGCTGCGGTTTGGGTTTGCGGTCGGGCATGGGGAAGCTGTTGGATGCGGAAGGATGGGGTACAGCATCTCCCCTGCTGCAATGGCGCTGTTGCCCTGGTGGAAAGATCATTTTTATCGGGAGAGATAGCACGAGTTCTCTCGTCCTGTTCCGCACCTTCTGGAGAGATGCCATAGGTCTTTGATCCGACCTGCGATAGAACTTTCCTATGTGAGCAGATGCGAGGGTTGCTGATTTTATAGAGAAGGCGTTGGCTGCGGGTGTTCCGCAAAACTCCTTGGTAGGGATGCTGACCGCGCGAGGCTGGCCGGAGCGGGAGGTGTATGACGCGCTGGCCGACCATTACCAGGGTCTGAAGGGGATTGAAATTCCGCGCAGGCGTGGAGTGGGAGCCTCAGCGAAGGAGGCGTTCTTCTATCTGGTCATCTTTTTGACCCTGGCGACATGGACCATCGGCTTTGCGTATCTGGCGTTTGCTCTCATCGATCGGTGGCTGGCCGACCCGCTCTTCTTCGGCTACCAGCAGATGTTCGATACGATGACCATCACGTCTTCGATGGCAGCGGTCCTGGTCGCGTTTCCGCTTTATCTGCTGGTTTCGCGCGCTGTGCTTCGAGAGCTCGCGGAGCATCCGGAGACGCTGGAGTCCCCGAACAGGAACTGGCTGACCTACATGGCTCTGGTCGTCGCCGCGGGTGTGTTGATGGGCGACCTGATTACGGCGCTCAGCTACCTGCTGCGGGGAGAGCTGACATCCCGGTTTCTGGCCAAGGCATTTGTCGTTCTTCTGCTCTCGGGCGGCATCTTCTCGTATTACTTTGGCGGACTACGACGAAGCGAGAGTAGCCCTGGGGGGCGGGTCAACAACAGGCTGCTGGCTGCGGTGTGCGCGGCTGCCGTCGGGCTTCTGGCTGTGCTGGGATTTTGGCAGATGGGGTCGCCGAGGGTGCAGCGCGAGATGCGCGCCGATACCGGTCGGGTTCGACAGATGTACCAGCTTAGCCTGGCTGTCAACGGCCATTGGAACGCCCATGGATCGCAGCTCCCGGCGAGTCTTGAAGAGGTTCCGGGGGGAGCCGTCATCGATCCGGTCACGCATGCGGCGGTGGAGTACCGGGCGAAGCAGGGGAGCCGGTACGAGCTTTGCACGACGTTTGCGCGGAGCAGTGACCCACGGGAGGCTGCGGGCTCGGACGCGTGGGCCCACCCTGCCGGACATCACTGCTTTTCTCTGGATGCCGTGGTGATGACGAACCTCTCTCCGCAGTATTTGGAGCAGGGAAACTTCTGAGGACATTCTGATTAGTCCTGAAGTATGACCAAGCGGACCTCGGCGGCTAAAGCCGCATTGCATGAAAAGCATTTGCGGCATGGTTAAAGCCATGGCCTTAACCAACGTGACTCAATCAGAGTGGCCCCTGAGAAGGTCTAACGAGGTCAAAGAAGTATCTAGCCGGTCCGAACAAAAAGCAGGTTCCTCGGGCTTCTCGGAATGGGAAAAAAGAAAAGCAAAAGCCAGGATCTTCGACTACTTCGTTGGTCTAGGCTAACCCCATGACAGCCGCAGCAACTTTATCGAGTATCTGGTTCCAGCCCTCTACTTGACCGCTCTTTGTTGCGTTCTCCATGGTTTCATTTCCAATGAAGGTGAGTTTCGTCTGGCCGTTTCCCAAATCCTCAAAAGTAATCACGTCGTGCGCATCCTCAATAGCCTCATGTTCTATTCCATAGTGCGCAGGCTCAACCTTGTTTCCTTCCGGGTCGGAAAAATACATGGAAGAGACGATCTTCTCGTGCAGAACAATCTCGTGGTATTCGCCGCCATTCCAGAACTCCTGCCCATCCGGCGCTCTCATGCAGCAGAGAAACTTTCCTCCCACGCGGAAATCCATCTTGCAAACGGGCGCAGTAAACCCCTTGGGCCCCCACCACTGCATTACGTATTTCGGGTCTGTCCACGCCTTCCAGACCAATTCGCGTGGGGCGTCAAAAACTCGTGTGACAACCATCCGATCCGTCTCATTTCCCGTGTTTTTTGTCATCTCTGACCTCCGCTTTTCTTCATTTGGTTCACAACTACATCCAGCTTGTCGAAACTCTCTTCCCAAAATCTGCGATAGTCAGTGGCCCAGTCGCTGACTGTCTTTATCGCCTCGGGCCTAAGCGTGCACACACTCTCTCGTCCACGCTTCGTCTTGATCACGATCCGCGCCCGCACCAGGTAGGCAATATGTTTTGAAATCATCTGCTGCGAGAGTGCAAATGGTTCCGTCAATCCATGCACCGAGGCAGGGCCGTGTGAGAGTCGCTCGATCATCGCCCGCCGGGTGGGATCGGACAAAGCCGCAAATGTTGTGTTCAATGTATCCACAACCCTATAGTAGTGGATTGAGGATCAATGTCAATGTGTTCTCGTGCCGCTTGCTGCTCTTTCTGTCCCGCCGGTTGATGGTTCGATACGACGGGCGGGCTAGAGCATTTCTCCTGATGCTGTGGCGTTGTTCAAGCGCAAGGGAGCCATTTTCCTTGAGAGAAAATGGCATTGACGGAGCGGCCTTCTCTACACCTTCAGGAGAAATGCTATGGTTTGGCCTTCGCGCGGGGCTGTTTTGTCAGGACTGGGCTGGGGTTCGGCGGTCGAGGTGGATGGGGAGGCCATGGCGGGGGCGGAGGCTGATGGCGGGGTTGATGCTGAGCTTGGCGGGGGCGTTGGGCGGCAGTGTGAGACGCCAGTCGCGGGCGATGGTGGCGAGGGTGAGCGCTCCTTCCATCCAGGCGAGGCCCTCGGCGATGCACTGGCGGCCGCCGCCGGCGAAGGGGAAGTAGGCGTAGCGGGGGAGTTGGGCCTTGCGCTCGGGGGTGAAGCGGGCGGGGTCGAAGCTCGTGGGGTCGGCGAAGAAGCGGGGGTCGCGGTGGACGGCGAACTGCGGGGCGAGCAGTGCGGCGCCGACGGGGATGGTGTAGCCGGCGATCTGGTAGGGCTCGATGCACATGCGGGCGGTGACCCAGACGGGCGGATAGAGGCGCATGGCCTCGGCGAAGACCTGGGTGGCGAAGGGAAGGTTTTGGTAGTCGGCGGCGGTGGGATTGCGATTGGGGCCGAGGGTGGTGAGGGCTTCCTGGTGGAGCTGCTGCTGGGCGTCGGGGTGGGTGGCGAGGAGATAGAGTGCGAAGGAGAGCGCATTGGCGGTGGTCTCGTGGCCGGCGAGCAGGATGGTGACGCACTCGTCGTGGATCTGCTGGTCGGTCATGCTGTTGGAACCGGCAGTGCTGTCTTCGGGGTCGGTGGCGGCGAGGAGCATGGAGAGGAGGTCGCCGCGATCGGGGGCGTTGGGTGGCTCGGCTCGGCGCTCGGCGATCATGCGGTTGATGAGGGTGTCGAGGTGGAGCTTGCCGCGCTGGAGCTTGCGCATGGAGGGGATGGGGAGGCGCTGGATGGTTTCGGAGAAGGGCAGGAAGGCGAGCGGCAGGAAGCCCATGAAGCTGTCGACGGCGGAGGCGATGGCCTCGATGTTGTCGAGATGGTCGAGGTCGAAGAGGCATTTGCCGACGATGCGGAGGGCGAGCTCGAGCATGTCGGCGTGGAGATCGCGGGTGGTGTTGGTCTGCCATTGCGCGGACATGCGGGCGGCGGCGTCCGAGATGACGATGCCGTAGCCGGCGACGCGGTCGCGATGGAAGGCGGGCTGGGCAAGGCGGCGCTGGCGCATGTGAAGGGGCTCTTCGCTGGTAAGCAGGCCGTTGCCGAGGACGGTGCGGGCGCGCTGCATGACGAGGTTGCGATGGTGGTGCGGGCTGTCGGTGGTGAGGAAGTCGCGGATGAGGTCGGGGTGGTTGAGCTGGTAGATGTGGCGGCCGAAGGCGCGGTAGTGGACAAGGTCGCCGAAGTTTTGGGCGGAGTCCAGCATGAGGTCGGCGGAGGTGGAGCGGAAGGCCTTGCCCGAGAGGATGCGCGGAAGGAAGGCGGGGCCGGCGGGGTAGCGCGGGTCGCGGCTGGGGCGGACGTCTGGACTGATGTTGGGGGGCGGGAGGAGCACAGGTTGAGTGTAGAGGCGACGGGAGCGCCAGGGAGGTGACTTCCGGTTGCTGGCTGTGTGCGCTCAAGAAATCGCGGGAGATGCCGATATCTCTACTGAAATTGATGGCGAAGGCGGGGTTTGGGAGCGGACCGACGCGGAAAAGAGATGGAAGCCCGCGGGGTTTGTGCGTAGTGTCTCGACTATGCGGGAGAGTCACAGCAAGGCAACGATTGTCAGCATGGCGGTGATTGCC
>CAXTJC010000003.1:0-20422 GCA_964244225.1 uncultured Acidobacteriaceae bacterium | reverse complement strand
GATGCGGGAGTGCAGCCGGCGGGGCGCTACGAGCCGGTTGAGCTATCGAAGCTGCTCGACGGCAAGGTCACGGAGCTGCTGCGGCGCTCTTACGCGGCACCACGGTCTGCGTTCTGCTCGCTTGCGCTGCCGGAGCATCTGCTGGGAGGATGGACGGATGGGGAGATGCGCTTCGAGATCGACGATGCGGGTTTGCGCGGTGCGGGCGGAACTCTGAAGACAGCCTTCGACATTCTATTTGTAACTCCGGCGGATCGCGCTGCGGCGAACTGCCGCTTTCTCTCATTCTGGGAGCAGGACCAGCAGGTGGTGACGAGCTCACTTACGGGCAAGGCGCATACGCTCTACCTGCTGATGACGGGAACGACGATCCCGCAGGCGACGCGGATGGAGCATGGCGCCGTGACGGTTACATACGCCGATGGAACTCTGTCGCGGCTCTCTCTCAGGACGCCGGAGACGTGGTGGCCGGTCGAGCAGGATTACAGGACGGACGACCTTCTGTTCCGCATGGAGGCCTCACGGCCGCTGCCGCCGCGGGTCGATCTGCGCACCGGCAGAACGCGGCTGCTCGACCATGCGAGCTTTGAGGGCAAGGGAGGACCGGTTGTGGGCGGGGCGGCGACGGTGCTGCATCTGCCGCTCTATGCGGATCGCGAGCTGGCGTCGGTACGGATCGAGTGCAGTCTTTATGGTGTTGTGGTGGCGCTGCTGGCGATGACGCTGGGCCGCTGAAACTCGGAGCCGGAGACTGCCGCGATGGGGCGCAGCAGCGTGCCTCGGAGAAAGAGGTGTCTCCAGGCAGCCTGTACGATGCGTGTGATGCGATTGAGCAGGCGCAGCGCGGCATGAACAGCGCGCGCGAGGGGAAGCGGCAGCGCAGCAACAGGAGAGACGAAGAGCCAGAAGCGCCAGTTGCGGCGGAACCGCGGACGCAGCAGGCCGGCGATGTCTTCGACGTGCATGGCACTCTCTTTGCCGGTGCGCGCGAGCATGATGCTGTCCGGCAGCCAGTAGCGGAGCACGCCGTTCATCAAAGCGCGGGCGAGCTCCGGCTCCGCGGCGAAGTACTGCCGGGCGATGCGGTCGAGGCGCACGCCGAAGACCTCGCAGATGCCCCAGCCGCCGGAGTTGAAGTGGCGGTAGCCAAGCAGGCGCTGCCAGATGAAGAGCACGCGGCAGCGGCGGTGCAGCAGAGGAAAGATCCATCCGGTCTGTATGAGGTTGGTGCTGTTCAGGTTGGTGAAGGGAGGGTGCGGCTCGGTCATGAGCCGGTCGCGATTGATGACGACGACGCTGATCAGGCCGATGAGCGCGTTGACCTTTTCGAGCAGATACGCGCCGTCGGTTACGATCTCGGCGAAGCGGCCGAAGCGGTCTTCGAGCACTGTCGCGGAGGGCGGCTGCGACAGCCTTCCGGTGAAGCCGAAGGAGGAGAGATAGGCCAGGTCGAAGCCGCCGGTGGCCTCGCCCTGCGCGAGCAGCGACAGCAGGGCGGCGACGGCTCCGGGCATGACCAGATCGTCGTCGCCGAGCACCCAGACGTAGACGCCCTGGGCGAGCGAGAGGCAGCGCAGGAAGTTGGCATCGGCGCCGAGATTGGCCTGGTTGCGGACGTACCGCACGGGAAGACCGCGACGCTGAAACTGCTCGACGAGAGAGGGTGTGTTGTCGGTCGAATGATTGTCCGAGACGAGCAGCTCGACAGATGCGGCATAAGCGGACTGCGGCGCGAGCTGCGGCAGCAGGCACTCCAGAAGCTCCGCGAGAAAGCGGCCGCGGTTGAAGGTTGGGATGCAGATCGAGAGCAGAGGCCGCGCGTCAGGCATGCCACTGCCGCCGGTACTTGAGGAAGGTGTACGTGCCGAATCCGAGACCGATGACCAGCGTGCCGGCGAGATAGCCGCAGGCGATGCCAAGAGAACCGAAGTTTGCGCCCAACAGCCACACCATAGGCACAGTGTAGAGCGCGCCCACGATGGAGTTGATCATGAACTTTTCCTGCTTGTGCGCGCGCAGGTACATGGCCTCGGCCGAGACGATGTTGTTGCCAATGGAGCCGGCCAGCAGCATGGCAAACGGAAGCGGAGCCAGCAGGCGGGCGGCGAGCGGAACACGATGCGCGATGAGAACCAGAGCGGTTACAAATACGAAGGCTGCGCCGAGAAGGTTGATGGCTGTGGATTGCGCGAGCGCCCGGCGAAAGCTGCGATCGAGTGCGGAGAACTGACGGCGGGCGATCATCTGCCCGAAGGAAGCGGCCTTGGTGTTCATCCAGGCGATGGCAATGGTAGAGAGAGCGCCGGCGATGTTCAGGCTCATGCCCATACGGCCGGCCTCTACAGCGCCCGCGTGTGCGAAGAGCACCGGGGTGAAGAGCTGAAAGGTGAAGTAGCCGCAGACCCAGGAGACGGCCATGCGCCATTGAAACGGCCAGATGTCCGTGCGCCAGCTGACGCGTTCCTGGGGTTCGACTTGCATGCGCAGTAAAGTGCGCAGCAGCCGGCGCTGGGTAAACAGAAAGCAGGCACCGGCAAGCGCCTGGCCGCCGATCATGCAGCCCGGCGCAAAGAGCCCGTGGTGCAGCCGCAGAGCGAGCCAGCCCAGCAGCGATCCGGTGATCGCCTGGGCAAGACGTGCGCGGGCTACCTGCGGCACGTAACCGCAGCCCTCCAGGAAGGAAAAGACGGGATCGATCTGGAAGGTAAAGGTTGTCGCCACGGCAGCCGCGACCCACGGTCCGAGCCAGTGCACGGCCTGCCCGGGAACGGCGTGGCGAGAGAAGAAGGCGCCTCCCGCAGGCAGCAGCACAGCCAGCAGCACCAACGCCGCGACGGAGTACCAGCGCACAGCCTTGGCCAGTGTGGAGGCCAGCCGTGCCGCAGAGACGCGCGGCCCCACGATCGTTCCGTCTCGCCCGAACGTGAGATGCGCGGCCTCGTGGCTGGCGGTCTGCAGAATGACGACGGAGAAGCCCAGCTCGAAGATGATCTGCAGGTTCACCAGCGGATAGAAGGTGTAGTAATAGCCCTGCTCGGCGGGAGAGAGGAAGTGAGCGATCAGCGCCAGCGTGACCAGGCCGGCGAGCGACGACCAGCCCCGGGCCAGAACGGTGAAGACGATCGCCGCGTCCAGCCCGAGCAGATGGGAGAGACGGCGGGAGAAGGTGCGTCTTGCAGAGACTGCCGTTTCAAGGATGATCTCGGGCGGTCCGGCGATGTCAGGGCCCGGCATGCTAACTGCATTCTGGAGCAACTCATGATCATCGGCGGGACGAGGCATCGGCATTTCAGGTCAGGAACCGGCAGAGATCGCCCTTTGAGCGACGGCAGTCCGCGAGGTCTGAGATATGGTAGCAGGCGAAATTTTGCTCGAGAGCTTGGGCGTTAGATATGGCAGGAGGTCATGCCGCGCTTCTCGAGATAGCGCTGGTGATACTCCTCCGCCCTCCAGAAGGTCCTTCCCTCTTCGACGAGGGTTGCGATCGGCTTGCGAAAGGTGCCGCTGGCATTCAGCTCCGCTATCTTGCGCCGCGCCTGCTCAGCCTGCTCGCCGGTCGTCGCGAAGACGACGCTGCGGTACTGCGTGCCCCAGTCCGGACCCTGCCGGTTGACCTGAGTCGGATCATGCAGGGCGAAGAAGGCGTCGAGCAGCGTCTCATAGGCGAGACGGCTGGGATCGAAGGTTACCTGCACCACCTCGGCATGGCCGGTGCGGTCGGTACAGACCTCCTTATAGGTCGGGTGATCGAGCGATCCGCCTTCGTACCCCACGGCCGTATCGAGCACGCCCGTCATCTCAGCGAAACGTGCTTCCACGCCCCAAAAACATCCTGCTCCAAAAACTGCTTTTTCTGTTGCCAAGTTGCCGGTGCTCCTTTGCTGCGTCCTGCATGCTGCGCTTACCGATTGGATGCTTGAGAGAGCACTTTGTCGGAGCCGCTGTATTAAACGCGGGAGTATTCTGGCGCATGTACTTCGCTTCCGTCAAACAAAGCTGGGGCAGGGATGACGAGGTGCTCCGCGTTGTCGGAGTCTCGAAGAGGATTAGGGGGTGCGTCGTACCTGGCTTCGGCGAGCGGACTTTGGCGGTACCGGCTTCTTTAGCTGGGCGGCCTCCGGCAGGCTGCGTTTTCGCTCTACTTTTTTACCGCGCGCGGCCCGGCCCAGCGCCGTCACCTCGCCTTCTGTCAGCTCGCGAAACTCACCCGCCGGTACATCAAGCTGCAGGGCTCCGTAGGCGATGCGGCGAATCTTCTCGACGTGGTGGCCGATCTCCTCGAACATTTTGCGCAGCTGGCGGTTGCGGCCTTCGATCAGCGTCACCTGAAACCAGGGATTGTCGCCGCCGCGCACCTGCTCGATCTCTGCCGGTGCCGTAACCACGCGATCACGCCGGCCGCGCCGAACCTCATCGAGACGGCCGCGGTCGATCATGACACCCCGCCGCAGCTGGTCGATCGACTCGCCCGTGGGAGAGCCCGAGACCTTGACCAGATAGGTCTTCTGCACGCCAGCAGCGGCCTTCGAGAGCGAGTTTGCCAGCTCTCCGTCGTTGGTCATCAGCAGCAGACCTTCGGAGAGGTAGTCCAGCCGGCCAACGGGGTAGAGCCGCGGCAGCTTCAGCTTTGCGCCTTTTGGCTGCGCGAGAAGTTGTACGACGGTTGGGCGCTTCTGCGGGTCGGAGAGCGTGGTCACGTAGCCGCGCGGTTTGTTCACCATAAACCAGCGGGTCAGCTCCGGCCCCTGCAGCAGCTTGCCGTCGACGCGGATGTGATCCTTGCCGGGGTCGGCCTTGGTGCCGAGCTCTGTGACAGTCTGCCCGTTTACCTGGACACGGCCTTCAAGGATGATCTCCTCGGCTTTGCGGCGTGAGGCGATCCCAGCCTGCGCAAGGATTTTTTGGAGGCGTTCGCCGGGCTGCTGGGTGATCTCCGGCAGAGCGGATTTTTGCGAGGACGGCATGAATTGATTATGACGCTTTTGCGGGAGAGCGCCCGCAGCCGGAAGGTGTTGAAGTAAAGCCACCACCTTTGCAGGCTCGCTGACGACGGTCGAAGTACAAACCAACAAGCGAAGTTTCCGCCGAACCGGAGACAGCTCGGACCCAATGGGGACGTGCTGATTTGAACAAAGGAGGTAGCGGGATGAACCTTAAATGAACCGGGCTACAGGTCCACATACAAATCGAAGAACGATTTATATGGGCCCTTGTAGCCCTTGCCGTAGTCCTTAGTAAAGTGTTCTAACGCTTCAACAACCCCGGGGTGGCGCCACCATCCCGGAACTTCTCTAGTTTCCAAGTATTCGCAGCACTCGTCAAGAGAAAACTAGTCGCGGCCGCCACGAAAGATCCGGGTCAGCGCGAGGAAGATGTTCAAGCCATCCAGGTAGATGCTGAGGGCAAGCTCCACTGCGGTCTGCCCGTCGCCGCCGGCGCGGATGCGCATGAAGTCCACGACGACTAGCACGCTGAAGATGATGAGCGTGAGCACGGAGTAGACGCCCGGCTGAATGAAGTGGAAGAACATCGACAGAATGCCGACGGCTACCAGGCCAAGCAGCGCCGCGGAGGCGATGCCGCCCACGCGCCGATAGTTGAAGGTGGCGAACTGCGCGCCGATGCCGAGCATGCCCATGCCGACGCCGGTCGTTATCGCCGCGTTGAAGATCACGTTCGAGTGCCCGGAGCCGATCAGCATCCGCATCCACGGGCTGATCTCAAAGCCGAGCACGAAGGTCAACGCGAGAAAGAGGCTCAGCGACAGGAGTGCGTTGGCCCGTGTGGCGCGCACGCCGAAGATGAGTGCGAAACTGGCGATGACGCACACCCAGAACATGGGTCCGCTGAAGAACGGCGGAGCCAGCAGAACGCCGACGGCCGTCACCAGAAATCCAAGCGAAGCGATGCCGAGGACGCGGCTCAGGAGGGCTGGGACGGCCTGCGGCACGACCTGTCCGCGGGCATTGAGAATCGTTGGGCTATTCATGGTTCCTGCGTTTCCGCGGCTCAGGCTCACACACACCACGTATGCCTTGCTTGTGAAGCCGCTAGGATTAGACGTGCGGGCCAGGGCTTCGATCCTCTCGCGAGCGGCGAAGTGGGCGAGATGCGTCCGCCGCCGGCTTACCTTGTTCGTCAGGCTACACCTTGTTGGTATCGATAGCCGGCGTGCGCTGCAAGCCTTCCGGCGCGGGCTTTAGCGGCTGGTCGGGAGCGTACTCGTTGTCTCCCTCGGGAGTCGCGACGGTATCCGGTTCATCGACCTGCGGGGAGATCGGGCTATCTCTTGGATCGTGGGCGTTTGGCGTCAAAGTGTTCTCTGCCACAGCTATTCCGCTCCTTCGCGGCGCGCGGCCGCTTCCTCGTTCTGGATCTCCGCCTCTTCCGCGGAGGTGTCAACTGAATCTGTTTCGCGGGAGGCGGGGTCGATTCCAGACAGCCTGCCATCGACCGGCAGCGCATCGACCGGCGTCTCATCGCCGTCGGCCTGCGGCTCGGTCGCCCCTTCTTCCTCGCGCAGGTCGGCGTCGTGGACTGCCGTCTCCTGCGATTGCCGGTTCGGGTCCGCCATCGGGATCTCCTCCTGCACGGCATCGCTCTCCGCGAGCTCGCCGGCCATCTTCTCAAACTCTTCGATGCTCGGCAGCTCGCCGATATCCTTCAGGCCGAAGCCCAGCAGGAAGTCCTTTGTTGTCTTATAAAGAATCGGCCGCCCAATTACCTGTTTGCGCCCAGCCGGGACAACCAGCTTGCGCGCCATCAGGCTTCCCAGTACGCCGCCCGAGTCCACGCCACGGATCTCCGAGACCTCGGGCGCGGTGATGGGCTGCTTGTAGGCGACGACAGCGAGGGTCTCGAGCGCCTGCAGCGACAGCTTCATCGGCGGCTTCAGGCTCCTGGCGAAGCCGCGTACGGCGTCGTGGTACTCGGGCTTGGTTGCGAGCCGAAATCCGTTCGCCACCTCGCGGATCTCGAGTCCGCGATCGCCGATGGCGTAGTCGTGGATGAGATCGTCGAGCAGGCGCCGGAAGTACTCCCGCACCGTGCGCTCGCGTTCCTTTGCTTCACGCGCCAGCTGCTTTTCGTCCCTGGGCTCGGGGGCGGCTGGCTGTTCTTGCGGCTCCGTAGAAATTGGCTGAGGATCGGACGGCAGGGATGCTTCAACCAAAGACTCCGTGGCGGGCGGCTCGGCCAAGGGAGTCGGCTCGGCCTCGTCTTTCTCGCCAGCGGCGGTCTCATCTTCTTCGTTTTCCTCGTCAGAGGCAGCCTGGTCCGCGCGTTCCTGGGCCTCGAGCAGCTCCTCGATATCGAGAACTTCGTCGTTCAGCAGCTCCGGCTCGCTGGGCAGTGGGATGCTGTCTGTGCCGGCTTCACCGTGCAGCGGCAGCAGTCGCTGCGCTGCGGCCAGGTGGTCCAGCTCTGCCTGCGCCTCCTGCCCCAACAGGCTCACCAGCTGCGGCAGCGTGACCGGCTCCTCGGCGGCGTAGATAACGGCTTCGATCTTAGCTTTCAGACTCATCGCGTTGCGTGGCTACAACCGCTCCATGTACGACCGCGGACCGGCTTGCCTCAGACTCCTTTTGCATCCGTTCAGATCGCTCTCAGCAGTGCGCGTTCAGGTTCAGTCGCATACCGTGACGCGACTGGGGGATTTCCGCTCGGCCCAACCTGTGAGAGCGTTTCGATAAGCATAGCAACCGGGAGGGCCAAGAGACGTGGTGGAGCGTATGGAGCAGGGCAGAGCGGATGGCAGCCGCCGCAGCATGGTGAAGCAGGGTCTTTTCGCGGGCGCCGGACTGTTGCTGGCCCCGCGGGTTCGCGCGCATGCCTTCGATCTGCCCCGGCCCAGCAAGCTGCGGGACGCCGATAACGGAATCGAGACCAGCGGACGAAGCTCGCTGCGCGCCCACGCTGAGGCTCGCGGCCTGCTGGTCGGGTGCGCCGTGAATGCCTCTCTGCTTGAGCAGCAGCCGAGCTACGGCCGTGTGATTGCCGAGCAGTTCAACCTGGTCGTCGGCGAGAACTGTATGAAGTGGGCGGCACTCCGGCCGACCGCGACCACCTTCGACTTCAAGCAGGCCGACGCTCTCGTCGCCTTTGCCGAAGAGCATGGCCTAAAGGTGCGCGGGCACACGCTCTGCTGGCATGAGCACCTGCCGGAGTGGTTCGCCGCGACAGCTACCAAGGAGAACGCGCGCCAGCTCCTCACCGATCACATCCGCGCCATCGCGGGCCGCTACAAGGGCCGCATCCATAGCTGGGATGTCGTCAACGAGGCGATCTGGATCAAGGATGGGCGACCCGATGGAATGCGCGTCTCGCCATGGTTCGAGCTGATCGGCCCTGAGTATGTCGAGATCGCCTTTCACACGGCACGCGAGGCCGATCCCACGGCCATCCTCACCTATAACGACTACGGCATCGAGTACGACATGCCGGAGGAGCTTGCCAAGCGCGCAGCCGTGATGTCGTTGCTGGACCGGCTGCTTGCCGCGGGCGCTCCCGTCCAGGCGGTCGGCGTGCAGTCGCACCTCCGCACCGCCGACATCGGCAGCCTGGGCGATGGCATCCGCGACTGTATCAAGAAGCTTGGCAAGAGAAAGCTCGACACGTTTCTCACCGAGCTGGATGTGAATGATGATGGTCTCTCGGAGGAAGACGTGCAGCAGCAGGATCGCGACGTTGCCACGGTGTACAAGCATTACATCGAAGAGGTGCTGAAGGAAAGATCCGTGAAAGCCGTGCTCGCGTGGGGGCTGGCCGATCCGCAGAGCTGGCTACAGGAGGAAAAGTCCCGGACGAAGCATCCGGAGCGCGCCCAGCGGCCGCTGCTGCTCAGTGTCAGTGATGGCGTCTACAGCCCGAAGCCGGCCTTCTATGCCATGCGCGCGGCTATTGATGGCGCTAAGCGCCGCTGAGGGCAAAGCGTGTAAGCCGGTCAATTTACCTTCGGAAGAGCACCGCCTGGAAGTCTGTCTATCCCACTTCGCCGTCGGATGAAGCTGTTCATAGGCTCCGCATAGAGGACAGAGACACCCCACCCGAGCAAGCCTGCAGCAGCAAGCGCGGTGAGAAACAGTACGGGAACGCCTCGTAGAGGCTTTCCAAAATGGAGGAACACCGCAAACAGAAACAGTACGGCAAACATGTGTGTGAGATAGATCTCGTAACTTCGCTGTCCAAGAACCAGAAGCGGCGAGAGAACTCGTGGGGCCCGCCACGAAGACTGAGACGCTGCCGCGATCACCAGGCAGACCCCGACCGCGAGAATCGTAAAGTTCAGACCATTTCGACCCAGGCCCCAGGTATAGGCCTGAATCGAAAATCCTAAGCTTAAGAGCAGGAGAGCCGACCCAACTCCGCCACAGACGTAGATCCACACTTGCGATAGCCGCCTGCTTGCGAGAGCCATAGCCGTGAGGCACCCCAGGGCGATCGCGTCCATTCCTCCCAGATAGGAATACTCCCGCCACACAGGGTTCGGATTGAACACCTTCATGCGTGCGAACGGTCCTGCAATTACGAAGAAAGCAAGAAGCAACCCGAGTAACCACTGCTTACGAAGGAGCCGTGCGGCCAGGGGAAAGAAGAGATAGAACATCTCCTCCACGGAAAGTGACCAAAGAATATCCCAGTTCCCGGGAAGGTAGTCCCGTGTCGCTTCCAGATATCCGATGTGAAAGGTAAGAGCCGCTAGAAGCGCTCTTCCAAGACCGCCCGTAGCAGAAGAAACAATGTAGTTAGGGACACGAGCCAGATGCAAGCCACTTAGAATAAGAAGTAACAAAAACATAAGTGGGGCTATGCGGGCAAAACGAAGCAGATAGAAACTCTTGATAGAGAGAGTCGTCGGGCCTTTCCAACGGCGAATACTCGTCGAGGTAATGAGGTATCCCGAAACTACAAAGAACATCTGGACGGCGAACTGTCCATTCCAGACCAGCGTGTACGTCAACTGAGCTGGCAGCCCTTTGGTGTACGGGACCCTGGCTCCGAGGAGTCTCATGTTCACGTGATTCATCAGAACAAAGACAATCGACAGACCTCGCAGGAGATCGATTCCGTCGATGCGCTTCCAGATCCGCCCCACATCAGTGGGCTGAGATTCGATCATGCGTTCAGTATCATGCACAGCCGGCATGCGAGATAGATTGAGCCGGTTCATTGAACCGGCCCGCATCTCGAACGGGTGATCTCGAAGCAAGTCGTGAGTGAATCTATCTGCTGATCAGGTTGAAGACCCAGAACAGGCAGCCTGAGAGCAGGGCGGCCGCGGGCAGCGTGAAGACCCAGGCCGCGGCGATGTTGCGGATCGTCTCCAACTGCAGGCCGCTATGGTTGGCAGCCATGGTTCCGGCCACGCCGGAGCTGAGGACGTGGGTGGTGGAGACGGGCAGGCCGTAGCCATCGGCGGCAAGGATGGTGCACATGGCGGTGAGTTCGGCGGAGGCGCCCTGGGCGTAGGTAAGGTGGGTTTTGCCGATCTTTTCGCCGACCGTGACGACGATGCGCTTCCAGCCGACCATCGTGCCGAGGCCGAGGGCAAGCGCGACCGCAACCTTGACCCAGGACGGGATGAACTTGGTGGACTTATCAAGGAAGCCCTTGTAGTTCGTGATGACCTTGATGTCGGCGGCGCTCATCTTCGGGCCAAGCTTCGGCAGCAGGCGCAGCGTCTCGCTGGTAAGATACATCTGGTTGCGGACGTTGGCCTGCATGTTCTGCGGGACGTTGCCGAGCGAGCCGTAGCTGACGGCCTCATTGCGAATGTCGGTGACCATCTGTTGGAGCGCGAGCATGACGCCGGGCTCAAACTTCTTATCGGCAACGAACTTCTCAAGCTCCGGGCCGGCGTCCTGCACGGTAGCGCCCGGCTCCACATAGTTGCCGATCGCGCCGGCCACCTGGCTCGATACCGCCGCAAAGGTGGTGACGGATCCGCGGTCGACGGTGTGGTTGAGCGCGTAGGCGGTGGGAACGGTGCCGACCAGGATGAGCATGATGAGGCCCATACCCTTCTGACCGTCGTTTGAGCCATGCGCGAAGCTGACGCCGGTGCAGGTGAGCACGAGCAGCGCGCGGATGTAGAACGGCGGCGGCGCCGTGCCCTCGGGGGCCTTGTAGAGGCGGGGATCCTTGGCGACGGCCTTGAAGAGCAGGAAGACCAGCGCGGCGCACACAAAGCCGACGACCGGGGAGATCAGCAGCGCCTTGAAGACCTTGGCGACCTGCTCCCAATCGACGCCGGAGAGACCGGAGCGCCCCTGCATCAACTGGTTGGCGATCCCAACGCCGAGAATGGAGCCGATCATGGTGTGCGAGCTCGAGGCCGGCAGCCCCTTGTACCAGGTCGCCAGATTCCACAGGATGGCGGCGACGAGAAGAGCGAAGACCATGGAGAAGCCGGAGCCCTGCGAGACCTTCAGGATCAACTCGACCGGTAGCAGCGAGACGATGGCATACGCGACGGCGCCCGAGCTGGTGAGGACGCCGATGAAGTTCCACAGGCCGGACCACACCACGGCGATGTGCGGCTCGAGCGAGTGCGTGTAGATCACGGTGGCGACCGCGTTCGCCGTATCGTGGAAGCCGTTTACGAACTCGAAGCCAAGGGCGATCATCAGGGCTAAGCCCAGCAGGACGTAGGGGAAGATCGACGCCTGGTGCACGGCGGAGAGATCATGCGAGAGCTTGATCGTGATGTAGATAAGGCCGCCGACGAGCAGGACGCCGAAGGCTCCGGCGCCGATCTTGCCCGGGCTCGAATTTTTGAGCTTTTGGTCGAGGATGGAAGGAGAAACGGGAGATGTCGTTGCCATCGGAGGCCGCCTTGTCGCTGATCTGTCTTCTCAGGGAGTCAGAAGAACGCTACCGGGCAATTGCGACACAGGTGTGAATGCCCGATGAATCTCCGGGGTTTGGGCGAGGTCTTGACGGACCAATGTTGGCCTATCTGGAGCGAATTTGATCGCGTAGCGCAAGCGTGGTGGCGCGGGCGATAGCCGGCCAGCCCATGCTGGGGTCGCCGTTATACGTCTGTATCCAGAGCAGTTTGCCGGGTGTGCCGTCTGGTGCAGTCTGGTCGCTCGGGGCTGTGAGGAAGACGCGAAGCCGGGCGAGGTCGACGGTGCTCGGACCGGCTTGTACGCCGGCCTCCTGCAGTGGCTCGAGGACGAAGGTGAGGTCGGAGGGGGTGTCGGCGGTGGCGGGTGATTTGCCGAGCTTGGTTACGAGCTCGGCAAGCGCGGCGTCGCTTGCGTGGTTGGCCGGTTGCGAGACGGATGTGACTGTTTTTGCAAGGGATAGCGCGCGTTTGAGATCGGCCTTCGAGCAGGTATAGGTATGGCCCTGGAGCGTGCAGCCGGCCATGTGGGAGAGGTCGGCTTTGGCGGAGTTTTGAGCAGGGAGGTTCTGGGCTGAGAGAAGACCGGCGGGGAGAAGGAGACAAAGGGCGGCGAGCGGGGAGAGCAAGATCTGTGGCATGCGTAACAGTTTTCCTTTGTGAGAGATCAGCGCCAGTCGTCGCGCGCTGATGCCTGGTCTTCAAAGATCTGATCGAAGTTGGCGGTTTTCTTGATGAGGATATCGCCGGAGACGACGGGTTGGTGGAGCAGGACCGCCTGCAGGCGAACTAACTCCAGCATTGCGAGGAACATACAGATGACGGCGCGCTCGGTGTGGGAGGTGTGGAGGAGACGGCGGAGGCTGACGGGCTTGTCCTCAAGAAGCAGCCTGCGCTTCACGAAATCGATCATTTGCGCGACGGTGACGGACTCTTCGTCGACGTCGAGGGCAGGGCGGTCGCGAAGGCGGGCGAGGATGTCCTGGAAGACGCGGACGAGATCGATGGTGTCGGCGGCGATCTCCTGGTCTAAATCACTGACAGCAGAGGAGTTGGGAGTGGAGGTCTGGAGGTCCTTGAGGAAGGCGGGCATGCCGGGGTGGGACCAGGTGGCTTCCTCGATCTGCTGTTTTTGCAGCAACATCTGGGCGGCGGACTTGAAGCGCTCATGCTCGAGCAGGCGCTCGACGAGCTCGCGGCGGGGGTCTTCACTGTCGGCGCCGAGGAGATCGGAGGTGTCGCGGGGCAGTAAGGTCTTTGATTTGATGTGGATAAGCAGCGAGGCCATGTAGATGAACTCGCCTGCCGCGTCGACATCCTGCTGCTTTAGCTGATGGGTGTAGGCGAGGAACTGAGCGGTGATGCGGGCGATGGGGATATCGTAGACGTCTATATTTTGCTTGCGGATGAGGTCAAGCAGGAGGTCGAGCGGGCCGTCGTAGACGAGGCCTACGGTGACGGAGAAGGGGGATTGGGAGGCTTCTTCGGGGGAGGGCTTGGGGATGGGCTTGCGGGGCTCGTTTTGCGGGGGGGTGGCGGGCGATTGGAGGGTGAAGGGGGTGTTTTCGGCTGAGGTTAACGGGGTTGTCGCGGAGGTTGGGGGGGTGTTTGGGGTGGTTTGGTCGAGGTCGGTTTCCGGGGCTGGAGGTGCGCCAGGTTCGGAGCCAGTTTCGGGATTGATGTTGGGGTCGTCTGAAGGCATGGCGGTCTCTGGAGGAGTTTAGAACAGGCCGGGGGGGCGAGCGGGTGTTCCTGGCGGGTGCGGGAGTTCCCAGTAGAGAAGCAGGTTCTTCGCTGCGCTCAGAATGACAAACAAGAGAAGCGAGTCAGGTTTCAGGTCCTAGTCGAGGCCCATGGCGTGGTGGACCTCGGCGATGGTCTGGGTGGCTCGCGCGCGGGCGCGGGTGGCTCCGTCGCGGAGGATGTCGTTGACGAGGTTGGGTTGCGTCTCGAGTTCGTTGCGGCGCTGCTGGATGGGAGCGATGACGCGGACGACGGCGTCGGCGAGCCAGCCTTTGCACTCGATGCAGCCGATGCCGGCGGTGGTGCAGCCGGTCCAGACCTGCTCCTGGACGTCGGGGGTGGAGAAGACTTTGTGCAGGTCGGCGACGGGGCAGACCTCGGGGTTGCCGGGATCTGCGCGGCGGACGCGGGCGGGGTCAGTGACCATGACCTTGAGCTTGGCGCGGATCTCGGGTTCGGGCTCGGCGAGGGTGAGGGTGTTGTTGTAGCTCTTGGACATTTTGCGGCCGTCGAGGCCGGGGAGCTTGGGCGAGGGAGTGAGGAGGACTTCGGGCTCGGGGAGGATCTCGCGGAGGCGGAAGGGCGAGAGCTTTTTTGTCTGCTTGGCGGCTTCGAGGAGCTGGTGGGGAGTGAAGGTGGATTGGGCTTTGTCACCCGAGAGTTTGCGGGCGCGGGTGTGGATGGCTTCGAGCTCCCAGGGGGCGGCGGTGGGAGAGAGGAGGAACTCGCCGGGGTAGAGCTGGTTGAAGCGGCGGGCGAGCTCGCGGGTGATCTCGACGTGAGCGACCTGGTCAGCGCCGACGGGAACAAATTGCGGCTGGTAGACGAGGATGTCCGCGGACTGGAGGACGGGGTAGCCGAGGAAGCCGAAGGTGGCCAGGTCTTTCTCGCGGAGCTGTTCCTGCTGGTCTTTGTAGGTGGGGACGCGTTCGAGCCAGCCGAGGGGGGTGATCATGCCAAGGAGGGTGTTGAGCTGATCGTGCTGGGGTGCGTGGGACTGGCGGAAGAGGACGGTGCGCACGGGGTCGAGGCCGGCGGCGAGGAAGTCGAGGGTCATCTCGCGGCAGTTTTCGGCTATTTGTGAGGTGTCGGCGTAGCCGGTGGTGAGGGCGTGGAGGTCGGCGATGAAGAAGAAGCAGTCGTAGGTGGGATTGCCGGCTTCGTCGCGCTGGTTTTGGAGATTGACCCAGTTATAGAGGGCTCCCATGTAGTTGCCGAGGTGAAGGCGGCCGGTGGGGCGCATGCCGGAGAGGACGCGGGGGCGGTCTGGCTGTGGGGGTTGGTCGGGCATTGCTTTGGTGATGGTAAATGAGCGTGCGCGCTGCGCTTGCACGGAGAGCAATCGATCCGGCCTTCGGCAGAGTGGAACCCACCCTAGCGACGATAATGCTTGCCGCGAGGATGGGGCCCCGCCTTTGGCTTGGCTGGCTTGAAACCCTGCGGCGGTCAGGCGTCGGTTGATCGCTGGGGCGGGCCCGGAAATTGTGTGGCCAGAGATGTTTTGGTGTTGCGAAAGCGGCTTCTACGGGGTGAAGGGGTGATTGGCTGTGAGGGGGAGGGGGTGCATCCGACAAAGGGCAGGTTGAGATTTTAAGGAGATGACGATGCGACTGTTTATGGGATGTGCGGTGATGCTGGGTGCTGTGATGGCGGCGGGGACCATGCGGGCGCAGGCGCCTGGGGCGACGAATACGGGTGGGGCGAATGCTGGGACGCCGAATACGTCGCCGGCGGGGAACTCTCCGGCGGCGGGGGCTACGAGCAGCATGGCGGGTGATACAGGTATTGGCTCGCCGGTGATGGGCGACTCGCTGTTTGTGAAGCAGGCGATTATGGGCAATAACGGCGAGATTGCCGCGGCGAAGATGGCGCTGGCCAAGAGCCAGAACCAGCAGGTGAAGGACTATGCGCAGAAGATGATCGACGACCACACCAAGATGCTGGATGAGCTGCACGCGCTGGCGGCGCAGGAGAAGATCAAGTACAAGGATGAGCCGACGGGCGACGGCAAGAAGCTGGCGAAGAAGCTGGATGGGCTGAGCGGGGCGGAGTTCGATAAGGCGTATGTGGATGGCATGGTGAAGGACCACAAAGGGGATGTGCGGGACTTTACCGGCGAGGTGAATACGGGCAAGGACCAGCCGGTGAAGGATGCGGCGCAGAAGAGCCTGCCGACGATTCAAGAGCATTTGCAGATGGTGCAGGGTTTGCAGAAGTCTATGACGTCGTAAAAAGCTTTGGTATTGAGGGAGCGCCTGGGGCTTGCAGCCTTGGGCGCTTTTTTGTTCGCAGTGAGAATCAAGGTTGAACGATTGTTTTGGGCAGGTGTGGGCGTTCCCGGTAGAGAAGCAGGTTCCTCCACTTCGCTGCGCTCGGTCGGAATGACAACCAAAAAGGAGAGAAGCAGGTTCCTCCACTGCGGTCGGAATCACAACTAAAAAGTCATTCGGTTTGTTAGGCGCGGGTGGGGGTGCGTTCGAAGTGGGCTTCGATCTCTTCGAGGGTTTTGCCTTTGGTTTCGGGGAAGAAGAGGGCTGCGACTAGCAGGTAGACGAGGGTGAAGGCGGCAAAGAGGAAGAACATGCGGGAGTAGCCGTGTTTGGCTACGAAGGGGAGGAAGATGGCGGCGAGGGTGGTGGAGACGGCCTGATTGAGAACGAGGGCTACGCTCATTCCATTGGAGCGGATGCGGGTGGGCATGAGCTCCGAGAGGGCGAGCCAGACGCAGACGCCGGGGCCGGTGGCGTAGGAGGCCATGAAGAGGTAGAGGAAGAGGGCGACGAGGGCTCCGTGGGCGGGGGTGGGGATGGCGCCGATGATGGCTCGCTGGACGCGGAGGGGGGCGGTGCGGGAGCGGTCGAGGTTGGCGAAGGGGTTGGCGAGGCGGGCCTGGGTGGCGTTCGAGGGGAGGCAGGCGGCGCGGGAGAGGGTGATGGTGGGGCCGGCGGCGGGGTCGCCGGCGCGGGCTTCATCGGAACGGACTTCATCTGACCGGACGAAGGTGGTGGCGGTGGTGAAGTCGCCGCAGGTGTAGATGATGGCGAGCGAGGCGTGGGCGGGGTCGATGCGGCGGGCGGGGGTGGGGGCGTCGAGGAGGAGGTGGGCGGCGACGGCGGGGGAGAAGGTGAGGGTGGTGGGATCGGCGGGGTTGAGGGCGGTGTCGACGAAGGCCTGGATGGGGGCGCGGGCGTCGGTGGTGGCGCGCTCGGCCTGAATGAAGAGGAAGCCGACGACGAGGAGGGAGGCGAGGATGCCGGAGGTGCCGAGAATGAAGAGGAAGCGGCGGCCTTTGCGATCGACGAGCGAGAGGCCGAGCAGGGTGAAGAGGAAGTTGACGGTGGTGAAGAGGACGTAGCCCCAGTGGGCGCGGAGGTCGGACAGGCCGGACTGCAGGAGGATGGAGGTGTTGTAGCCGATGATGGAGTTGATGCCGGTGGCGGTGTTGCAGGCGAGGATGACGCAGGCGAGAAGGAAGGGGATGACGTACTTGCGGCGGAGGAGGGAGTCGCGCATGGCGTGGGGGACGGCGATGGCGGTGCGGCCGTTGGAGGCGACGCGCTTTTCGTCTTCGATGGCCTGCATCTCGGCAAGCTCGCGGTCGGCTTCGGCGGGGGTGCGGGAGCGGAGGAGGGCGGCGCGGGCGGCGTCTGCGCGGCCGCGGCGGAAGAGCCAGCGGGGGGATTCGGAGACGAAGAAGCCGCCGAGGACGAAGAGGATGCCGGGGGGGAGGGAGACCCAGAAGATGCGGCGCCAGGCCTGGTCCTTGAAGGCGAAGATCTGGGTGGCGGTGCCGGTGTGCTCCACGGCGACGACGCGGTAGGAGTAGAAGATGCCGATGAGGGCGGCGGCGACGATGCCGAGGGTGAGGAGCCACTGAAAGATGCCGGTGCCGCGGCCGCGGTTGGAGGCGGAGAGGCACTCGGCGAGGTAGAGCGGGACGACGACGCCGATGAGGCCGCCGGAGACGCCCTGGAGGAGGCGGCCGAAGAGCAGGGGGCCGTAGCCGTGGGAGAGGGAGATGAGCGGGATCGACAGGACGAAGGTGACGCCCGAGAGGATCATGAGGGGCTTGCGGCCGAGCCAGTCGGCGAGGATGCCGGCGAAGAGGGTGGAGAAGACGGAGCCGAGGAGGACGGCGGCGACGATGGCGGAGAGCTGGCCGGCGGAGAGGCCGGAGGTGGCTTCGAGGTAAGGGAGCGCGCCGCCGATGATGCCGACGTCAACGCCATAGAGCAGACCGCCGAGACCGGCGACGAGGAGGAGGAAGCGCTTGTAGGACTCATTGGCGCTGGGGGGTGTCAGGTCTCGTGTGGCGGGGGACGTGAGAGGCGTGAGGGCCATGGGTTCGGGGGTTCACCTTGCGTAGTGATTGTTGGTGGGATTGAGGGTATCGCATTTGGGGGAGGAGGTGGCGCGATGGGGTTCGCTGAGGGAGGTGAGAGATACTGGCCGGGTTATCGGGGATGTGGGGAAATACAGGGGTCTCTCCGCTCGCGTTGCTCGGTCAAGATGACGGCTTCGGTAGGGGAGGGCGAGGGTGGTTGAGAGGACGGCTGCGGAGGAACGCTGCTGTCTAGCGGAGGGCCTGGAGGAGGTAGAGCCGCATGAGGGTTTTGAAGTGGTCGGCGATGAGGGGGCGGTCTTTGGGTGGGGCGAGCTTGTAGACGGCGAAGAGCGCCTTGATGAGTTCGACGATGATCTGCGCGATGAGCAGGGCGTGGGCGCCGGGCAGGGAGGGCTTGAGTCTCTGGAGGGCGGCGGCGATGGTTCGGCGCAGCGGCTGCCGGGCGGCGGGCGATCGTGCGTAGAGGATAGGAGCGTTGAGGAGCGGGAGATAGGCGGGCCGCTGCTCAACGAAGGTGAGCGCGCCTTCGATGAAGAGATTGGCGAGAGCGGCTTTGGTGCGGGCGGCAGGGTTGGTGAGGAGCGCGTCCCAGTGTGCGTCGGCCTGTTCGGTGTACTCGGCGAGGAGGGCGAGGGCGAGGGTGCGCTTGTCGGGAAAATAGTCGTAGAGGGTGCCGATGGAGGCACCGGCGCGATTGGCGATGGCGGTCATGGTGACGGCGTCGTAGCCCGACTCCGCGAGCAGGGCGGCGGCGACTTCGAGGAACTTCGTCCGGCGGAGGGTGGCGCGGGTCTGGCGGGGGGTGCGGCGTGCGGGAGATGCGGAAGTTGAGGGCACCCTCATATGTTAGGATCAAACACAAGTCGAGGATAGCCTCGACTTCAGGAGAGGATGTCATGACAAGAGCGGATGCAATGACTTTACAGCTGGACGTACGAACGACGGCGCTGGTTCTTATCGATCTCGAGCATGGCATTGTCGGGATGCCGGTGCAGCCGCTCTCGGGTGGCGAGGTGGTGAAGACGGCGGCGGAGATGGCGGAGGCGTTCCGCGCGAAGAGCAGCTGTGTGGTGTACGTGCGGGTGGATCTGGGGCGGATGCTGCCGTTGCTGGTCGATGTCTCGTACGCGGACCCGAACGCGGCGCCGCCTCCGCCGATGGCGTCTGAGCTGGTGCCGGAGGCGGGCTTCAGGGAGGGCGATGTGCTGATTACGAAGCGGCACTGGGGCGCATTCGGGCAGACGGAACTCGAGGCAAAGCTGCGGGAGCGCGGGGTGGAGACGATCGTGCTGGGCGGCATCGCCACCAACTTCGGGGTGGAGTCGACGGCGCGGCAGGCGGTGGCGCTGGGATTTCAGGTGGTGATCGCCGCGGACGCGTGCTCGTCGCTTGATGCAGCAGCACACGCGTTTGCGATGGAAAGAATCTTTCCGATGATGGCGCGCGTCAGGAGTGCGGAGGAGATTGTGAATGCACTCGGCTGAGGTTGCACGCGGTAGAACCGGAGGGGAGGTGCTGCCGCATGGTGTGGCGGCACCGGTGCGGGGCTTGAAGACACCGGTGAAGCAGGGGCTGGTGCTGGGGATCTGCTGCCTGAGTCTGCTGCTGGTGGGGATGGACGTGACGATTGTGAACGTTGCGCTGCCGGCGATTCAGCATGATCTGCACGCGAGTCTTTCGGGGCTGCAGTGGATAGTGGACGCGTACACGTTGGTGGTGGCGAGCCTGCTGATGCTGTCGGGGTCGATGTCGGACCGGTTCGGGCGGCGGCGCGTGTTTCAGATTGGTCTGACGCTGTTCACGGCCGGATCGCTGCTGTGCAGTGTGGCGCATACGATCGGGCAGCTGGTGCTGTATCGCGCGCTGCAGGGGCTGGGCGCTTCGATGCTGAACCCGGTGGCGCTCTCGATTATTGCGACAGTGTTTCCGCAGCCGAAGGACCGGGCGCGGGCGGTGGGGATATGGGGCGCGGTGGCGGGCATCTCGCTGGCGCTGGGGCCGCTGCTGGGCGGGGCGCTGACGCAAAGTGTGGGATGGAGGTCGATCTTCTGGATCAACCTGCCGATCGGTCTGGCGGCGATCGGGCTGGCGGCGCGGTTTGTGCCGGAGTCGAAGGCGGCGCGGGCGCGGGCGTTCGATCCAGTGGGACAGGGTCTGGTGTTTGTGGGGCTGACGACGCTGACGTATGCGGTGATCGAGGGGCCGCACGCGGGATGGACGTCGGGGCTGATCTTGGGGCTGTTCGCGGTGGCGGGCGGGGCGGTGGCGATGTTTCTGCTGTATGAGCCGCGGCGCGCGGACCCGCTGGTGGACCTGCGCTTCTTTCGCAGTGTGCCGTTCACGAGCGCAACGGTTCTGGCGGTGTGCGCGTTTGCCGCGTTCGCCGGATTTCTGTTTCTGAACGTTCTTTATCTGCAGCAGGCGCGGGGTCTTTCGGCCTTTCACGCCGGTCTCTGCACGCTGCCGCTGGCGCTGACGATGATTGTGTG
>CAXTJC010000002.1:0-23867 GCA_964244225.1 uncultured Acidobacteriaceae bacterium | reverse complement strand
AGAACGACGATGTAGTTGCCGGGCGCGAGATTATCGAGCAGGAAGGAGCCGTCTGAATTGGTCATTCCGGTGCGCACGAGGCCCTGGGCTTTGCTGGTCGCGCGAACGCTGGCCCCGGTCACCACGCGTCCACTGCTATCCCGCGCGATGCCGCTGAGCGATCCCGTGGGCACCTGTGCCTGCATAGAGAAGACAATCGATGGCCCGCACAGGGCCGCTGAAATCATGAAACTTCGACGCATCACTTGCTCTCCGCATTTGTACTGCTTCTCGCCAACTCATACAGGTCCAGGTACGAAGCTTTGTAGGAACAGACGGAAGATACTCATCGCAGCAGGCGTTGTCGTCCATCTAAAGATTGAAATCTCCCTGCAACTGGTTTTTGCTTGATGGAAGCGGTAAGGTGTACGCGATGCGGACAGTGCGTTAGATGATCCGCTTCTCGCTCGCCTTGTAGCAACGCACTCTCACCTGGAACACAGGAGTTACTCATGCCGCACATCGATCTACCAGCAGGCCTGCAGGGTATTCGTGGTCCCATGGCCTTTCGTCCAGAAACTGCCAAGCCCCTAAACGAATTAGCCAATGCTCTTCTGCATGCGCCAAACTCGCTGACACAGGGTGAGCGAGAGCTGATCGCAACCTACACCTCATACCTCAACGACTGTTATTTTTGCCAGACCGTGCACGGAGCAATCGCTGCCGCATGCCTCAACGACAATGAGGACTTGGTCAAGCGTGTGAAGGCAGACTTCACAACCGCTGAGATTTCAGACAAATTGAAATCGCTATTAGTGATTGCAGCAAAGGTCCAGCGCGGTGGAAAGCATGTTGGTGCCGCAGATATCGCAGCCGCCCGCGATCAGGGTGCAACCGACATGGAGATCCATGACACGGTGTTGATCGCAGCTGCTTTCTGCATGTATAACCGCTACGTCGACGGCCTGAATACCTGGCAACCGCAAGATGATGAACTGTATCGTGCTCGTGGAAAGAAGACCGCGCGCGAAGGTTACGTCCAGATGAGCCAGGAATATTTGAGTAAGTAGCACACACCTTCTTAGGAGCCAAAAATAGCTTGGGTTCGGGTAAGGCCGAGGTTACTTCGTGTAGATGACCGATGGCTTGTTCGCGTGGTTAAGACTCTCCTGTAGCGACGTCAGATCGACCGCCCAAATTGCTTGCACCAGTGCCTGAGGAAAACGGACTGTAAATGTCCTCCGATGCGGGTCGAAGCCAACTAAAGGCACGGGATGGATGGCTCTAGTCTTGTGACCCGCGCTCAATCGTGCTCGGGTGAGCTTTGACCTGACGCCTATATGGCTGATCTTTGCATGCATAAGAGTCGGTCTTTTTGTTAGCGTTAGTGCTACGCTTTGCACTACTGTATGACCCGACTGCGTAGTAGATCGAGGAGAGCTAGGCAGTAGGGCGCACCAATTCCAAGCTGAAGATCAGGTGAAGCGATTTCAGTGCATTGCGAGCTCCCGTAATCAAGCGTTCTGTGATGAGCTATATGAAAGGACAACGTTCTCTGAGCATTCGTGAGAACTGCCATTCAAGCGGCAGGCTGGAGCGTGAGGCCGACAATAAAGACTTGCAGGGGCATGTAAGCGTGACAACAGAGCGGTGCTATGACCTCGTTTGAAGTGTGTAACGGTAACCGATCCCGTCTCTGGCCACCATCTTTACATTCCTTCGAGATGGTCAAAGAGTGACATCAGCGCATGAACTCGCTTTCTTCATATGTCCGCAGGAACGTCATGCCTGTTCACCACAGGTCTTTCAGGCATGGCCAGGATGCGGTCTTCTCTTTTCTCTAGCGAGGCTTGCCTTGCATTGCAATCGGCACGTACAGGTCGCAGTCTGATCCTGGTGGCGTAAGCCGCGACTCCCACTGGCGGCAGGTGCGACCGCCTAGAAGGAGAGGCGGAGAGCGAACTGGAGGATGCGCGGATCATAGGATGAGGTGATTTGGTTCTGGGTGAAACTGCCTGAGCTGAAGGTGTTGCTGGGCAGTTGCAAGTTGGTGTGGTTGAGAACGTTGAAGGCTTCGAAGCGGAAGACGCCTGTAACCCTTTCGGTGATGGGGAAGTTTTTCAGGAGACCCATATCGAGGGTGGTGTAGCCGGGGCCGCGATATGCGTTGCGGCCGGAGTTGCCGTAGTTGCCGGCCTGCGTGGGCTGCACGAAGGCGGCGGGATTGAGATAGAGGAACTGGGTGGCGGCGGTGGAGCGCTTGCCGAGGTAGGGCGAAACGCCGGGCTTGACGCTGACGCGCTGGTTGGGGGTGCCGCTGAGGGCGTTATCACGGCCGGAGAGGACGCTGAAAGGGTAGCCGCCCGTGTAGTTGAAGATCGTCGTGTGCTCCCAACCGCCGAGTACGGCCCCTTCGAGAGCGATGTGCGTGGGCGAAGGGATGCGAACGATGGATGTGATGTTGATGACGTGGCGGCGATCAAAGTCGGCGGGGCCGCGATCGTAGCGCGAGTTGGTGGGAATGGCTCGCGCACTGTTGAGCGTTTTGGTGTCGGACCAGGAGTCGATAGCTTTGCCGAAGGTGTAGTTGGCAAGCAATGAGATGCCCTTGGTGAAGGAACGCCGGAGATTGGCCTGGAGCGAGTTGTAGTCGGATGAGCCACTCGCTTCGAGGATGGTGCTGGAGCCGAGGGCGGGTCCCATGGGCCGACGCTGATTGGTGTTTGCGGTGGTGGAGGCGCCGGGGATGTAGACGGCGGCGTTCAACTCGCGTGCGATGGGCAGGTGCGTTGACGCCGAAGCGGCGTAGGCAAGACTGAAGATGGTGCCGAGGCCGAGGTCTTGCTGGAGCTGCAGGTTCCAGGACTGCGTGTAGGCGTTGCGGAGATTTGGGCTGTAGACGTACTGACTGGTGTACTGCGGGAAGGTGGAGCTGGAGGATGGGGGCGTTGGATAGGGGAAAGGATTGGTCGCGCCCGTGTAGGGATTTTCCGTGTTGTTGTTGGCAGTGCCGGTCAAGGTGAGCACCGGAGCGAAGGGAGCCTGGTCAGTCTGATTGTTGGTGGTGATGGTGTTGGGCTGATCGTAGAAGATGCCATAGCCGGCGCGCAGGCTGGTCTTGCCATCGCCGTGGACGTCATAGGCGAGGCCGACGCGTGGACCCACGTTCAAGTACGAGGAGTTGAAGCCGCCCTGTGGGACGCCGGGGTCGCCGACGAAGACGATGCCGGTGGGAGCATTGGGGTAGAGGGTGCTTTTAACGCCGGGACGGTAGGCGGCAAGCTTATTGTTCAGATCGTAGAAGGGTAGGAAAGGCTCATAGCGTATGCCGGCGTTCAGAACGAGGCGCGGGCTCGCTTTCCAGCTATCTTCCGCGAAGACAGCATAGTGGTTATAGCGCGTGTTTTTGTATTCGCCCGCGCCCTGCAGGAAGGTGGAGAAGCGGCTGGTGAGAAAGTCTGCAAAGGCGTTGCCGGTGCTGGTCGCAAGGGTGTTCGGGTTGGGCGTGTAGCTCTGCGCGGTGTAGGTGTAGACGGGATTCTGCTGGAAGTTATTGATATTGTCGCCGGTGCCGAAGTAGTATTCGCCACCGAAGCTCATCTGGTGGCGGCCTCTATTCCAGCGGATGGTGTCAATACCCTGGTACTCATCTCGGATGAACTCATTTGTGTCACCGGTGTACAGGGTGAAGTAGTTGGAGACGGTGAACTGGTACTCAGTCTCGCCTGGTGGAACATAGGCGTTGACGCCGAGTGAGGGCAGGGACGCCTCGGGATAGATAGGCGTGTTTTTGTAACGGTTGTGGAGGTAGGCGAAGAGAGCCTGGTTCAGGAGGTTGGGGCTGAAGACGTGCGTGTCGCTGGCGTGATAGCGGTCGTAGGTCCAGTCACCGCCGTTTTTATTTGCGAGATAGTTGGCGGGGTCGAGGAAGGCCTGCGCGATCTGGTGCGAGCGGATGTAGGTGCCGTATAAAGTGTTTTTGCTGCCAAAGTGCTGATCCAGACGGACGAGCGTTTGCAGATCACTGGTGTTGTTGAGGCTGCTGTAGAAGATGGTCTGGCCGCCCTGCGCGTTGACCGGGGTTCCGGCCGGGGCGAGGGGTATGAATTTTAGAAGGGACTGGGCCACGGGGCTGATAACGGGGATCTGGTTTTTGACGAAGGTTGCGCGGCCCGGGTCGTACGGGATGTAGAGCGGCGTCGAGATGCCGGAGAAGTCTCCGGCGCGCAGGGCTGCGCTCGGAACGACGGCACTGCTCGCGTTGGGCCGCTGGTGCACAAGCGTCTCTTGCAGCGAGATGAAGAAGAAGCTCTTATCGCGGCCATCATAGAGATGCGGCAGGAAGACAGGGCCGCCGACCGTACCACCAAACTGATGACGTTTGAGCCCGTCGTCGGTCTTTACGCCGTGGGTCACGGCGGCAAAGTGGTTTGCCGCGTTGAAGGCGTTGTTGCGGATGTATTCAAAGGCGCTGCCGTGCAGCTGGTTGACGCCGGACTTGGTGACCGCATTGACGACGCCGCCGGGCAGCCTGCCGAACTCCGCGTCGAAGTTGTTGGTCTGGACGCTGAACTCCTGCAGGGCATCGGGATCCGGCAGGGGTGCTGGTGCGTTCACGTAGTTGTCGTTGTTGCTGGCGCCGTCGAGGATGTAGTTGGTGGTATTTGAACGATTGCCGTTGATAGAGATACCGGCGGCGCCTGGATAGGTGTTGCCGCTGGTGACGTTCGCGCGGGGGTCACGCACGACACCGGGGACAAGAAGGATGAGACTGAGCGGATTGCGGCCGTTGAGGGGCGCGTCTTCGATCGTCTGCTCGCCGATGGTCTCCTTGAGGGTCGAGGTGGTGGTATCGACGCTGTTGCTGACGGCCTGCACGTCCACGACCTCCGCGGCGTTGCCGACACTGAGGGTGGCGTCGGCCCTACTCTGTGAGTTCACCTCCACTCGCAGCCCCTGAATGCGAACCGCTTTGAACCCCGATGCTTCCACGCTGAGGTCGTAGACACCGGGAGGCACCTTGACGACGAAGCTGCCGTCACTCAGGACGTTGCCGATGGTGCGCGCGGCGGTGCCTTCGTTGGTCGCGGTGACGGTGGCGGAGCTGACGACGGCGCCGGTCGAGTCTTTGGCTGTGCCGACGATGTTGCCGTTGAGATCCTGGGCGCAGGCGGCCGAAGTCAGAAGGGCGGCGCAGAACACGACCCGGGCAGAGAGGCGTTTGACGAGAAGGAGCATGGGAAAGAGTCCTCTTGGGCGCTCCGCAGGAGCCTTTGGCTGCGGCGGCAGCCAAACTGCTTCGTTGGGAACGTGGATGAACATAGGGGATGAGACACGCCAATGTCAACATACAACCGACGCACTGTCGACATCTTGTGTGCGTGGTATGGAACTTTGGGTCAGGGGAGGATATCTGTTCCGCAGAGGTGCACGGCGACACCTAGCTCCTGCAGCACGGCAGCTTTGAGAAAGGCGGCCTTTCGAGCGGCGGCGGCATCCGGCGCGTAGACGATGTTGACGTGGTTGGCGCGGTGCCTGCCCATGAATTGATCGCGGGTGATGCCGGGGAAGACGGCATGAACGATGGGCCACTGGTAGGTGGTCTCGCGCCATCGCCGCTCCGTCTCTTCCGGCGGCAGGGCCAGAGCTCTGCCGAGACCGAGATCGCAGTGCAGTGTGCCGCCTTCGACGAAGACGCGGCTCCACACCAGATCACCCGGTTTGCCGACACCTTTGAGCGAGCCGCCGCCCAGGGGGAAGTACATGGCGGGCTGCCGTTCGCTGGATGCGCCGGCGTATCCGCCGACGAAGTGATTGGGAGGCGCTGCTCCAGAGATCTGCAGGAGCCAGACAAAGTCATCGATGGTCTGGCCGGTGTAGTGCTCGCCCCAACGTACGTCGTGCAGTGTGGTTGAGGGATCGAATCCGAGCGAGTTCCAGACGAGATTTGTGATGAGTGAGTCCACGCCGGCGCACTCATCGACTTCGTTGAAGTGTACGAGTGGACCGTTCGGATACAACTCGGTTTGTGTTCCCTCGGCAAAGACCGGTGGGCGCTCCGCGTTGTTCAGCAGGCCTTCGACGAGATCGGATGCAGGCGCCATGTCTTTGAGGCCCTGCTGGTATTGAATGCCGATCGCGTCACAGCCGAAGTCCGCGGCGATGCGAACGGCGGCGATGTACATCCTGCACTGGTCGATGACCTGGGCGCGGGTGAGTTCAGTTGCCGGATCGCTGCCGAAGTGGAAGGTCACGCCCTTATGGAGTAACCACTGCAACACGGCCTCCGCCTCGTCTGCGGGCACGTCATGCATCTTCGCGACCAATGCGGACTGGCTCAGCCGCTCCTTGTAGATACCGCACGGATTGAGGAGCTCGTCGTCGATGATGGCGTTGTACATGCCCATGCAGCCTTCGTCGAAGATGCCAAGGATCGCCTTACGATGGCGCAGGTCTGCGGCGATTTTCTGCGCGGATGCGGCCAGATTTGGGGGTACGAGCGCCGGAAGGAGATCGTGTACGTGACTGCTATCGTGCCGGATGACGCCGACGCGGAGCCATTCGGCGAGACCGTTCAGAAAAAAGTCGTCGCCGAAGTCTTTGCTCCAGAGAGACGAAAATGACACACCCGCCTTGACGAGGGAGCCATTGAGATTGAGCAGGCCGACTAGACCGGGCCACTGGCCGGACCAGTTCGCCACTGTGAGGATGCGACCGCGATGACTGCGGAGCCCGGGCAAGACATGGTGGCTGTACTGCCAGGCGGCGGTGGCAAAGATCAGCTTCGCTTCGTGCGGGATAGTCATGAAGATGTCCATACCCATGCGCTGCGATGAGATAAAGCCGTGGCCTCCTGCTTCGTTGACGGGGAAGCATCGCTCGAGATTGTAACCCGCGCTGGCACAGACATCGGTAAGCTTCTGCTCCAGGTCGCGCTGTGCGGGCCAACAGGCACGATTGGCGGAGAGGCGTAGATCGCCGCTAGTGATGAGGAGGATCGGCTCTTTTGTATCGCTTGCAGAGGGCGTGTTCCGCGGCATGACTTCTCCAGCTGTGACGGGTATGCGCGAGTCCGATGTATGACCGGGCATCGGTGCAGCGCAGTTATAGCGTTGAGAGCCAGGTACGGCACCACTGCTTCAGGGCGGCACCATCGGTGCGACGCTGCCGGCTGAGGGGGAGGGTGAAGTTGGCAGTCATGAGACCGCGTTCTTCCGCAGCCCATTTGAGCCCCCACGGCGTGGGAGATCGACCGAGCTGCTCGATGAACTGGTCCAGCTGACCACTGCGCCGCGCAAACTCCGGGCTGACGGGTGGCTGGCCGTAGAGAGCCTGAATCAACTCCGGCACGACGCAGGCGACGCCGGAGACGACACCGTCGCAGAGATCTTCCTGCAGGGCCGGTGCAAGCGCCTGATCGTTGCCGACGATGCGGCATGCGTCCGGGACGTGAGCGCGGAGAGCGCGGAGGATGTCGAGCGAGCCGCTGGATTCCTTGATGCCGATGATGTTGGGCACTGACCGGCACAGATCGCAGACGGTCTGCGCGTCGAGGCCTGTCGTGAACTGGGGCAGGTTGTACAGCAGCACCGGAAGGCTAACGTTGCGCGCGATCTCTTCAGAGAAGGCTGCGAGGTCCTGCTGCGCGTAGGGAAAGAAGTACGGCATGGGCAGCAGAAGACCGTGCACACCGGCGCGCTCCGCGATGGCGGCGAGTTCGCATGTCTGCGCCGCGCCGGCAGCACCCACACCGCAAAGCACTTCAGCATCCTTGCAGGCGGCCTGCGCGGTTGCGAGCAGCAACTCCAACTGCACGGGCGTGGTGAGGCAGAACTCACCGGTGGCGCCGTTTACCGCGAAACGCCGCACGCCCTTCTCAGCCAGGAAGCGGAGGATGGCCGTGAAGGCGGGCACATCCACATCGCCGGACGACGACCTGGGCGTGAGGACGGCTGCGTAGACGCCTTGTACATGTTTTGACTTCAAGGTTGTCTCCAGATGGAACGGATCAATCAATCAACAAATCAGCGGGGCAGATCGGCAAGCGGCAGCCGCACGAATTTGATGCTCTTTCGGTTCCAGGTGTAGGTCATCAGCAGATCGCCATTGGCCGCCTGCACGAGGGCGGGGTAGGAGAATTCGCCTGGCGCGTCTTCGAGGGTTTTGAAGGGAGTGAAGCGCTCTGTGTCCGCGCTGATGGCGAGATTGAGCGGGGTGCGGCCGGAGGTGGTGTTGTTGTAGATGAGGACCACGCGTCCGTCCTTGAGGGTGATGGCATCGATGCCGGAGTTTGGGTTGGGCACGTCGATGGGGTGAGCCTGTGTCCAGGTGATGCCGTTATCTGCGGAGTCCGCGACAGTGACTCGCGCGGTTTTGGCGGTGGAGCGCGCGTAGAGGCGCAGGTGCTTTCCTTTGAGCTGGACGATGGAGGGCTGGATGATGCCCTGAATGAACTTCCAATCGGTCGATCCGGGGACATCGGCCGGAGTGACACCGCCAGTTTGGCCGAGGCCTTTGACGTCAAGATCCAACGGCGGCACGATGGGACCGATCTTCGCCCAGGTGGCGCCGGTGTTGGTGCTCCGCTCGATCCAGACGGCCCAGGTGCGATAGCTTTCAAAGGATGTTCCGCTCACGATGGTTCCGTCTTTAAGCACGAGCGGCTTCGCGCGAATGGGTCCAAGGAGACCGGCTGGGAGGTGTTCGGGCGCAGACCATGTCCTGCCGTTGTCGGCGCTCACGATGCGGCCGGCGCTCCATGTGGAGGGGCTGGGACCGAACTTGTAGTACATCCAGAGGCGCCGGTCGCGGGTGTAGAAAAGTACAGGGTTATAGCAGGCGATGCCTGGCTCGCGCACGAGTTCGACGGGCTTCGTCCAGCCGTTGCGGTCGCGCACCGCGGACCAGATGGCGACATCGCTTTTGCCTTCGGCGGAACCGCCGAACCATGCCGACATGATCCTGCTGTCAGGTAATTCCACAACAGTGGAGGCGTGACTGGACGGGAAGGACGTAGAGCCTGGCTGGAAGATCAGCTCACCGGTTGCCTGCCCGAGGGCAGCCCCGGAAGACGCACAGAAGAGAAGAAGAAGTTGAAGTGTTCTCACGGGAAATCCTGATGACAGCTGACTATACAGAGATGTCGTCTAGCTGTCGACATAGCTTATGCATTTGGGATATAAGTTGCACTCAGGAGACAGGCCGATCAATCCGCAGGAACTCCACAATGGAGGGCGCAGTACGGATTGAGCCTGTACGTTATTCTTTGCCCATGAGCCGCAGACCCAAGCAGAAAGACGTGCCGCGCGCGATCTCCATTCGCGAAAAGGCGTACCTGCATATTCAGCAGTTGGTTGCGAGCGGCAAGCTTCCGGCCGGATCCGCCATCTCAGAGCTGCAGCTGGCGAAGGAACTTGGAAGCAGCCGCACACCGATCCGCGAGGCGATGAACCAGCTCGCGGCAGAGGGCATGCTGGAGCAGGCGGCGGGGGGCGGCATGCTGGTGGCGCACATTAAGCGGGAAGACATTGTGGAGCTGTATGAGCTGCGGGAGGCGCTCGAAGTGTACGCCGTGGCACGCGTGGCAGCGATGCCGTTGCGTGCAGAGGACAAGCGCCGGCTGCAGGAGATGATCGACGGCATCGGTCTGCTGCAGAAGGAGCTGGTGCGATCGAAGAAAGACCTACTGAACGAGGCGCAGATGGAGCGGTTCATCGGCTTCGATCTCGGATTTCATGCACTGTTGATGAGTATGACGCACAACACGCGCCTGCAGAAGATCATCAACGACACGCGGCTTCTGATTAGTGTGTTTGCAATCCGCCGCGGAGGCCACGATCTTCCGACGCTCAAGAGCATTGCACAGTATCACCAGAAGATCCTGGACGCTGTTGTGGGGCAAAAGCTGGAAGCGGCGATGACGGCACTTTCGGAACATATACGCGCAAGCCAGCAGGAGCGCCTGCTGGAGTACGACTATTGGCGGCGGGATGCTTCGCTGCGGCAAGGTGTCCCTGTCTTCTTCAACATCCATCGCATACATCCTGAAGCATGATGCTGCGATGACAGAGCGCTTCGCGAGCCGGCCGGGGTACAAGTGGCTGCTGGTGGGCATGCTGTGGCTGGTATGTTTCTTCAACTATGCCGACCGGCAGGCAATCTTTTCCGTCTTTCCGCTGCTCCAGCGCGAGCTGCAACTTTCCGATGTGCAGCTTGGCATCGTTGGCTCTTCTTTCATGTGGATGTACGCGCTTTTCGGTCCGGCGGCGGGTTGGCTCTGTGATCGGCTGCCACGTAAGACTCTGGTGCTGGGCGCACTGATCTTCTGGTCGGTGGTGACGGCGAGCACCGCATTCGCGCACAGCTACGCACAGCTGGTGATCTGCCGAGCGCTGGGCGGGTTGGGTGAAGCCTTCTATTTTCCTGCGTCGATGTCGTTGATCAGCGACTACCACGGGCAGGCGACGCGGTCTCGCGCCATGTCGCTCCATCAATCCAGCGTGTATGCGGGCAGCATAGCGGGAGGCGCGTTCTCTGGATGGATTGGACAGAGCCAGGGATGGCGGGCGAGCTTTCTCTACTTCGGCGTACTGGGGATACTGCTGGGTGGGCTGCTGTGGAGGTTAATCCACGAGCCGAAGCGCGGGAAAGAGGATGAGACGACGGTGGCGGAGAGTGCGGAGGAGGTGCACGTGCTTCCAGGGGATGGGCGGCTGGAGAGCAAGCCGAGCTTCCTGAGCGGAGTGAGAGACGTTCTCAACCGACCGATCGTTGTGCTGCTGATCGCGGTGTTTGTAGGAGCCAACTTCGTTGCCGTGGTTTTTCTGACATGGATGCCGACGTTTCTATTTAACAAATTTCATATGAGCCTGGCGATGGCGGGGCTCAATGGGACGGCTTTCCTGCAGCTTGCGTCAGTCATAGGCGTGCTCGGTGGAGGCTTGCTGGCCGATGCGGCAGTGAAGCGACGGGGTTGGCAAGAAAGCGGACGCATGATGATCCAGGCTGCGGGCCTGCTCTGCGGAGTACCGTTTCTATTCCTGATCGGGCGGACCAAGGTGATATCGGCGCTGTTCTTTGCGATGATTGGATTTGGCCTATTGAAGGGGTTGTACGACGCCAATTTATGGGCCGCACTGTACGATGTCGTGCCTCGACGCTGCCGCGGGAGCGCGGTCGGAATCATGAACTCGCTGGGATGGCTGGGCGGTGGAGCGGCCCCTGTGCTGATCGCAGTGGCAACACAACACTATGGGATGAGCGCGGCTCTGAGCGCGACGGCAGGCATATACCTCTGCGCGGGTTTGTCGTTGCTGATAGGGGCGCGTCTTTCTAGTCGATTGCACACGGATCGATTGCATGTCTCGTGAAAGGTTCGCCTGCACGATACTTGCGTGCGTTATAGTCAACAACCTTCGGCCGAGAGGCCACGATATGAGAGAAGTGAAGACGCATGCTCGATCCAAAGCCTGACGAAGCGGAGAAGAATATTCCCATTACCGGTGGACCAACAAGCTTATCGGCCAGGAGATGCCATCAGCAAAAATACCGTGCGCAATTACATCAATTATCGGTTCAGTAAACTGGAGGTCGTGGGTCGCACTGAAGCGGCCATGATCGCCGTGCAGCGCGGCCTCATGCGGCTCGATGAGATCGAATCGCAGCGCCTATGGTCCGACCGTACCGCGCCAGCCGCGCTCTTTTCTGCTTTCATCATTCTGCTTCGCTTTAGAAGACCTGCTCACGGGAGACATGTTCATGGATCGCCGTTCTTTCCTGTTTGCTGCCGGGAGCGCCTGCCTCCTGCCAAGCTATAGCTCCGTAGCCGCAGCTCCCGGGAGCGAAATCATCGGCGCCTCTCGCATCCGCCTGCAAAGCTTCGACTATTACGGTGTGCGCCTGCTTGACAGCCGTTTTCGACAGCAGATGCTTCAGGCACGCGACCTCTATTTCAATATGTCGAACGACGACATGCTCAAGGGCTTTCGGCGCAAAGCCGGTCTTCCCGCACTTGGCAATGACATGCGCGGCTGGTGCCGGCACGACTGCGGAGCCACCTTTGGCCAGTGGACAGCGGCATGGCGAGACTGAGCTGCGCAACCGGCGATACCGCCCTGCGCGACAAGGCAATTCTCCTGACCCACGAATGGGAGAAAACTCTCGGCGACGATGGCAATCCCTACATGGGCACGTACGCCTGGGAGAGTGATGACGTGAGAGGGATCTGCATTTGAGACCTTGACGTAGAGTTCCGTGGCGTCCGGGCTGCGTGTAGCGATGGCGTCGAGAGCTTGCAAGCCTGGCTGGAGCTCCGGAGACAAGACCGGGCGCCCAGCGCTCGATATCCATCACGTGATTCTTGTTTCTGGGCGCTATCAGACGAATGCTCTCGTCCATGTAAATCACCGTCATCACCTCACGCGGGCGGTCGGTAGAGTTGGCCCCGGCGCGGTGAAAAGCCCAGCCGGCATGAAAGCTTACGTCGCCCAGACTGTACGCGCTCTCCTCCAGGCGAAAGCTGCTGAGCGCCTCCTTCAGGGCGATCTCACTCTCGTCCGAGATCTCCAGATCGCGGCCCACCTGCAGCCGGTGGCTCTTTTCAGCGTTTCGACAAAGCATCCCGCCGTGATGCATCTCGTGTCAAGGCGTGCGAGAAGAACGTAACGGTGGCCGATGAAAGAAAAGGGCCGGCTGGATGCCGGCCCTCCTCATGCTTTCTGCGATAGAGTCCTTATTGGCCGCCGGATGCAGCAGCCTCAGGAGTACGGTGATCGGCCTGCTCGGCCGGTTTGCTGACCTGCTGGGATGTCCTCAACGACTGCTGGCGTTCGGCAAAACGAGTCAGTAGAAGGCTGCGATGGAAACGGAGGTTCTGGCCGGTGGGTCCGGAGGGATAAGGCTGACTTCCCTTGAGTCCCATCCAGAGGATGCGGTTGTAGGCGGCGCCGTCAAGCTGATCTTCAACGGAGAAGTTCATGCCCTTTGTCGCGGCTTCCCAGTACTGTGCGGTTTGGGTTGGACGAAGAGAGGCCTCCGTGTCGGCCGCACTCGTAGTTGTAATGCGCGGGGGAAGCGGAAGCTGGGTTGCGTAGAGCATGGTAGATGGGCGGGCGTTGAAGTTCCAAGCCCGCTGGTGGACGTCGAAGGCTTCCGCCATGGGGACGGCAACGGTGTCGTTGAGGTTGAGTTGACCGATGCCGAGGATGTCCTCCATCGTGCGGACGAAGTTGACGGTGTTGTATGCGCGCGAGACCACGGCGTGCTGCTTGACATACGGACCGACGATGAAGGCGATGCTGCGATGAGCGTCGACGTGGTCAGCGCCATCCTGAGCATCGTCTTCGATGACAAAGATCAGCGTGTCCTCTTTAAATTTGCTGTGGGCGACCTTCTCCGCGACGAGACCGACGGCGTAGTCGTTGTCGGCGACTTCGAGCTCAGGGGTGTTGACGCCGAGAATGGCGGAACCGAAGCTGCCGGTGTGGTCGTGGGCAAGGCGAAGCAGCGTTAGCGAAGCGAGGCCACGGCTGTCAAACTCCCGTTCAAATTCCTTGAAGCGGTAGTAGTCCGGGAAGGCCTGGTCGAAGCCGCGGAAGTAAGGATCGGTGTTCGGACGAAGAGCCTGGTTGGCAGAAAAAGCTACCTGGGTCTTGGTCGCGGCGGGGTCGAGCAGGAGGGGAATACCAACCTGCGGCACGGAGTAACGGGTGAGATCGAGGAAGAAGCCGTAGTTGCGCAGGGTGAGGCCGTGGCGCAGGGCAGCGTCCCAGATGTATCCCTGGTTGATCTTGCCCTCTGGGCTGTCGGGGGCGGCGGTATCAATGGTCCCGGGCAGAACGTCGGGGTCAGCCGGACTGATCGGATTGGCTGCGAGACGCTCGGCCGTGGTGGGGTAGGCGACGTTGGTGTTGCGGTTGGTGCCTTCAGAGTCATAGGAGAGACCGCGGCCGGCGTAGTTCACCGTCACCTGCTTTTCGACGACATCCGGCGCACGGGCTGAGGTCGACCAAGGCCAACCGTCCATGCTGACTTCGCTCGCATCGTAGAAGTTATCCAAGGTGACAAAGCGGCGTGCCAGGCGGTGAAGGTTGGGCGTCGTGGCTCGGCCGAACTCGGTCAGATCCGGGTCGCCGTTGCCGACTTCGAGATCACCGAGGACCTGATCGTAGGTGCGATTTTCTTTGATGATGTAGATCACGTGCTTGATCTTGCTGCGCAGGAACTCCATCGTCTCCCGGTCCTGCGTTGATACGACACGGCGGAAGCCGTTGTTATCGGCGACGAGCTCTGTAAGTTTGTTCAGCTCACCGGGACTCGGGACGGGCAGACTCTGAAATCCCGCCTTGACCAACTGCAGGCTGTACTGGTTCGCGCTCTGACCCTGGGCGGAAAGCGCGGGTGTCAGGCCCTTGATGTTGCCAGGGTTGGGGCCGGTCGGCGATTTTCCGTTGACTACATACATGTAACGGCCGTCGGCCGAGAGGGAGACGGAGTTGGGATACCAGCCGGTAGGGATCAGGCCTTGCACGCGGCTCTGACCGGGAGCGCTCAGGCGAACGACGGCCACGTTGTTCGTGTTGCCGTTGGTGACGTACAGAGTGCCGCCATCGGGCGAGAGAGTGACGCTGTTAGTGTTGCTGCCCTTCAGGTCGGCTCGCGACGGAGGAAGCAGCCCGTAAGGCGCGGTGACTGCGAAATCGTCGACGACACGATCGTTTCGGGTATCGATGACGGCGACTGAGTCGGTCTCATCTTCGGCGACGTAGAGACGGGTCTGGTCGGCGTTGAGAGTCATTTTGTTGGGCTGCCCTTTCAGGCGGATGCGCCCAGTGACGCGGGGTTCACCCGTAAGGCTGACCACCACAATCTGCCGCTCGCGGAGTGAGGAGATGTAGGCCGTGGAGTTGCCGACGACAGAGACCCACAGGGGGTACTCCCCGCCCGGGACGCCCTTTTGCGCCTCGTTGGTCTTACCGGGACGAAGATCGAGCTCACCGGACTTGGTCCAGACACCGCCCGCGGCCTTGGTCAAAAGGCTGATCGAGTCGTTGTAGTAGTTGGCCACAACAAGGTGGTTGCCATCGGCGGTGATGGCCAAGCCGGCAGCTTCAGGAAGAACCCCGAGTCCGTTTCCTGCCTTATGACCGAGGGACACAGGGCTAGAGGCGGCTTCCGCGTAGAGCCCGCTTGCGCCACGAGTGTAGATGTGGAGGTTGTCGTTGTCTCCGCCAGAGACGTAAAAGGAGGTGCCGTTCGGATCGAACGTGATGCCGGCATAGGTGTTGGGAACCTGGATGACCTGGCTCTTGCGGGGCAGCGGTTGCGAGATGTCGTAGATGAAGACGTACTCGTTCGAGTCGGCGTTGTTCTGCTGGCCTGCTTTAGGGCCACTGCTGTAGTTGACCAGGTTGTAGCCGCTGGTCAGGATGAGCAGGGTCTTGCCATCGGGGCTGGTGGCGGTGGTCACAGCCTGAACGGCGGTGTAGGTCGGATTGTCCGGCAGGTTGGGATTGAGAGGCTCAAAGCGGCTGTTTCGAGGGGCAAGAGGGGTTAGCGTCTGGCCGGTGTTGGGCAAGGACTGAGAGCTGACGGGAGCGTCATCATCGCTATCCTGCTGCGCGCTTGCGGCGAGGGGAAGCAAGAGAGTGAGAGCCACTGCGGCGGAGTAGGCGAGGGTACTGCGGAGGCGGGGCGGCATCATGAGCTGACCTCAAGAGGAAGGTGGAGAGAAGGAGCTTGGCCGGACCGGAGAAAGGTCCTGCAGGAGATGCGGGAGCGACGGCGAACACTGCGCCGTCGAATAGGGATGGTTCAGCACTTCAGGCACGCAGCACAGCAACTACGCGAGAGCGAGACGCCGGGAATTTGAGAACTTACCCTCCCACATTGGCCCGAATCGGCCGCCGCGTCGGCAACGGACGATGAATTTGCGAAGAAAAGAGCGAGCGTAACCGCCTATTCAATTGGCCTGCGTAAGCTCGGGGGCACCTATGCGAACCTCACTTTTTTCGACTCACTTCCTTTTTGGCGCGCTTGTGCTCTCGACCGCTGTGCTCCAGGCGCAGATCGATCGGGCAGGACTGAATGGCACGGTGCAGGATGCTGTCGGGCGTCGACTCCCAGCCGCCCGTGTGACGGTGAGTTCGCTTGAGACAGGTCTTACGCGTGAGGCCGTCACATCGCCAAGCGGAACCTACGACATGCCCGAACTGCCGATCGGCCGGTATATGGTGCGTGTGAATGCGACGGGGTTTGAGGAGCAGCGCTTTGGAGCGATCGAGCAGGTGGTGGGAAGCACGCGCACGCTGAACGTGACGCTTCGCGTGGCCGGAATGGTCCAGCAGATCGAGGTCTCGGGCGCAGTCTCCCAGATGGACACGACCTCCGCTACCCTGGGAGCTCGCATCGAACGGAAGCAGGTAGAGCAACTTCCACTTAATGGCCGTAACTGGTCCACGCTGACGGCGCTCGTTCCAGGCGCGGTCGATACCGGCGGCAGCAACCAGCGATCGATCCGCTTTGCCGGACGCGGCCTGGACGATAACAACTTCACGTACGACGGCGTAGACGCGACCAATATCGTGAACCAGGCGCAGCAGCCGTTTGTACGCTTAGCGCTGCCGACCGAATCGATCCAGGAGTTCCGTATCGACACCATGCTGTTCACGGCGGAGAACGGAAGCACTCCAGGAGGTCAAGTAGCGGTTGCTTCAAAGTCTGGAACGAATGCTCTTCACGGAACGGTCTTCGAGTTTCTTCGCAACGATGTGTTCGACGCACGTGAGCCGATCGATGCGCTCAACCCTCACAAGCCGCCGTTTCGCTTGAACCAGTTCGGCGGCAGCCTGAGCGGGCCAGTGCGGCAGGATCGTACATTTTTCTTTGTGACGTACGAGGGGCTGCGGCAGACTCTTGGTCAGACGCTTCCAGGCTTTGTGCCGACGGAGACCTTTCGCGCCCAGTTGCTGGCGCAGAGCCCATCCCTCGCGCAGGTACTTGCGGCGTATCCGAACCCAATGCGGGCGATTTCAGGAAATACCAGCGTCGGCGAGGTAATTGGGTCGGGACGACAACTGGATCATGAGGATTCGGGCGTTCTGCGGATCGATCATCGGTTCCGTACAAACGACACGATGTATGCGCGATTCAACTACGACTCTTCCGTCAACATCGTGCCCTTAGCGCAGGGTGGCAGCTATCTGAGCGACCGAACTCAAACGGAGTCTCGCCCGGCGAATGGTGAGCTGGAGTATCTACACCTGTTTTCAGCGCGGCTGCTGAACGAGGCCAAGCTCGGCTTCAATCGTGGGAACGTCTACACAACCAATCTCTCGGCACTCGACCTGCCGTATTCGATAGCGGTTCCGGGCCTGACTACCCTGGCGACAAACCAGTACAAGATAGGCGTGGGAAACTCGTTTGCCTTCATCGATAATGCCACCTGGGTCAAGGGCGCGCACACGCTGAAGCTGGGCGCAGAGGTGCGGCGCATTCAGCTCAACCAGGGCAACACTGCCTCCGGTGCGGTGGCCTTCAGTTCCATGACCGCCTTTGCCGCGAATCGGGTGAGTTCGGCAAGTTACGCGGCGCAGCTGCCTGTGAACGGTCTGCGCAAGCTACAGCTGTACAGCTATGCGCAGGACGAGTGGAAGATTGCACCGAATCTCACGGTGAATGCTGGCCTGCGCTATAGCTTCTTCGACCACTTTCACGAGGTGCTGGGAAGGGCCGTACCGTTCGACTTCGGCACCTGCGGGCCAGCAGGTTTCTGCGGAGCAGGATCGAGCTTCGGTCAGGCGAACCTCCTGGATGTCGACCCGCGACTGGCGGTGACGTGGGCGCCCGGGCGCAGTGAACGAACGCTGCTGCGCGGCGGCTTCGGTCTTTACCACGGCGACGGACAGGAAGACGACCAGAACCTGCCGATCAACAACGAGGTCTCTCGTTATGCGCTGAGTGCGAAGACGACTCCGACGCTTTCGTTTCCTATCGATCGATTTCTTACGACAACGCAGGGCATTGTTTCACCGCGCAACATGGACAGAGTACGGAAGGACGCCTATGTCTCGCAGTGGGGACTCAGCGTACAGCAGGAGCTGCCGGGTGGCGCTGTCGGCACGTTTTCCTACGTGGGAAGCCAGGGAACGTACCTGCTGCGAACCTCCTACACGAATCTGGTTGACCCGGTGACCGGCGTGCGACCGAACGCCCTCTTCGGGCAGGTGGAGACGCGCGGCAACCACAACAGCAGCTCCTACGAGGGCGCTACCGCATCGGTGCAGCGGACATTTACGCGGGGACTGCTGTTCTCACTCAACTACACGCTCTCGCACGAAATCGATCAGGATGCGGCGGGAGGCGGTGACTCAGACTTTCCGCAGAACCCAGATTGCTTCAGATGCGAGCGAGCTTCGGGAGACTTCGATGCGCGGCATGCGGTCAATGCAAATGCGGTCTGGGAGCTGCCGTTCGGCCAGGGGAGACAGTTGCTATCTCGGCCGGGCGCGTTGCGCGCGGTGCTGGGAGGCTGGCAGGCTACAACGATCCTGGTGGCACGCACGGGGCTGCCGATCAATGTGACGATCGACCGACCCAGCGCCTCCGTCGCAACCGGATACACGGTGAACCAGCGGCCTAACCTGGTACGAAGTGTCTCGACTGTCCCGCAGGGTGGCCGATCGATCGGGCATTGGATCAACGCTGCTGCCTTCTCGTCAGATATTGGTTCCGGGTACGGCGATACACCGCGAAACTATCTTCGAGGACCGGCGGTGTGGCAGGCCGATCTTGGGCTGGGAAAGCAGATCGCCCTAACAGAGAATCTTCAGCTCCAGCTTCGGAGCGAGTTCTTCAACATCTTCAATCGCGCCCAGTATGGTCTACCGCTGGCCGATGTGAGTTCGGCTGCGAACTTCGGGCAGATCATCTCCACGCTGAATACAGGACCGGTCGGTACTGGAACACCGCGCCAGATGCAGTTGGCCGCGCGGCTGCAGTTCTAAGTCGCATTTGCCAACCGGCAAAGACCAGCCATCGTATGGCGTCCGCTTATCCGGGTGCATCGTTTGCATGAATGATGTGCTGATCCATGTCACGTTGCGCTTGTCGAGTACGATCTCGTCCCTGATGTGCGATCAACGCGATTACCCGAGTTTTTTTACAAAGCACGAATGAGCACGGCGATTAACGATGTATTCACAACGGAAAATTACCTTGCACCTATCCGGCCAAGTCGCCATAAACAGCAGCATTCAGGCTGAACCTTGAGGTTCCCGTGTATATAGTCTCGCGTCGTTTCACTCCGTTTGCGCTCCTTGCGTTGTCAACGTGTGTCTCACTCCCTACCCTGAACGCTCAGCAGAGCCTCGGGGCACTCAGCGGTACCGTGACGGACCAAACGAAGGCGATCGTGACGGGCGCTTTGGTCGTCATCACAAACGACCAGACCGCTGCCACACGGTCTACGACTGTGAATGGGCAGGGTGGGTACTCGTTTCAGGCGCTTTCCATCGGCAGCTACAGCATCACCATCACCGCTGCGGGCTTCAATACCGAACAGATCCCGAACGTCACCGTGCAGGCTGACCGGACCGCCACAGTCAACATAGGCATGAGAGCTGGTGCAGTTACCACCAACGTCGATGTGAACGCGACGCCACAGCTGAATGTAACGGACGTGACGAATGGGTATGTCCTCGATGCAGCCACGATCGAGAGTACGCCGCTCGGCACCGGCTCCTTCACGCAGCTCGCCACACTGAGCCCTGGCGTTCACGCGGATCCGCTCGCCGACACCGGTACCAATACTGGTCTTGGAAATCAGAACATCTACGCCAATGGACAGCGGCTCTCCTCAAACACTTTCACCTTCAATAGCGTTCTTGCGAACAATCTTTTCAACGGTGCCTCCTCTTCCCAAGTTGCTGAGAGCCGCGCCGTGCTGAACACAGGCGAGTCTTTTCAATCGAACGGGACTATTCGTACCAATACTTCCATCTTCGACGCGATAGGAGAGGCTTTGCCCACTCCACCGCAGCAGACCATCGCCGAAGAACGTGTGAACACCTCGATGTTTGAGGCATCACAGGGCGCCACGGCCGGCGCGCATGTCGATGTCACCACCAAGTCGGGGTCCAACAAGTTTCATGGCTCCGTGTACGGAAATTGGGAGACCTCGAAGCTCAACGCAAATCCGTACTTCAACAAGCAAACCGGCCTGCCCACTCCGGATCTGCACCGTTATGTCGCCGGTGCTGAGCTCGGGGGGCCGATACTTCGGGATAAGCTCTTCTTCTATGGCAGCTATCAGTACACACGCGACCGCGATCAACTTAACTCAGCCGCATCGTATTATGTTCCTGCCGGGCTAACGGATGATCGCAGCCCCGCTGGGCTTCAGCCTGTGCTGCTGGGCGCCGGCCTTACCGCAGGCACTGCGATCGATCCGGTCGCCCTCCACTTTTTTCAGACCAAACTCGCGAACGGGCAATACTTGATTCGCACTCCCGTGAATCAAAGCGCGCAGGTGAGCTTCATTGGTCCAGCGTCGAAGTTCCAGGCCGATCAGGCGAACGGGAATCTTAACTACAATCTTTCCCATAAAGACTCGCTCGCGTTCAAGTATTACTTCCAGCACGATCCCACAGAGAGCCCTTTCTCAAGCACGTCTCTCGAAGGGTTTCCCCAGAAATTCAACGCCGGCAGCCAGGTTTATTCGATAGAAAATACTTCTATTCTGTCGCCTCATCTTACCTGGGAGCAGAAGTTCGGATTTCTTCGAATGAACGTAGCGTCGCTGACTGGGCAGCCTTTTACTCCCGGCGACGCGGGCATCAATCTATTCGGCAGCCAGCTCCTGCCCGGGATCAACGTTCGCAACGTCAACGGCCAGAACAATCTCAACATCGGGCCCACGTCGAACTTCTCCAATACCGGCTTCACCCAGAACACATTTGAAGGCAGCTCCACACTGAATGATGTCATTGGCCGTCACAATCTCTCCTTCGGCGGAAACTACGACTTCACCCAGCTCAACATTCTGAACCGGGCGAACCAGGTTGCCTCGTTGCAATTTGCCAGTCTGGCGGACTTCCTTACAGGCGGCCCACTCCGCTCTGGTTCCGGGAACTCGGTTTACTTTCAGGGTGCCAGCAACCGTTATTATCGATCGCCGCAGATCGGAGCCTTCGCGCAGGATCAATGGAAGGCGACTCCGAGCCTGACCGTCACGGCTGGACTGCGGTATGACTATGACGGCGGATTGTATGAGAAGTACGGCAATCTCGTGAACTTCGATCCTGCACGGTATCAGTACAGCCTTTCTTCCGACACCATCGTGAATAGCGGCCTTGTGGTCGCTGGGAACAACAAGCAATACGCCACTCCAGGCGCGTCGAAATCGACTTTGACGAATCGGCAATGGGGTATCGGACCCCGTGTCGGAGTTGCCTATTCCGTAACGCCGAAGGTGGTAATTCGTTCCGGCTTCGGACTCTACTACGATCGCGGCGAGTTCTTCACGGAGTTTTCGCCCTCAGCCGGAGGTGGCTTCAACGGTCCATTCGGGGTAACGCTGCAGCCGCCCTTTGTACAGCCGACTTATGCCACGACCACTAGCACGCTGGCGAATCCTTTTGGGGCGACTCGGCCTGTCATCGATACAAACCCGGCGAACTTCGTCAGCAATCTGCCGAACCAAAATGCGCTGATTGGTGGAGCGACGCCATATCTTTTCGGCTCCTACGCGGCAAACAACAAGCTTCCTTACACCGAAAACTGGAGCCTCGATGTCCAATACCAAATCCTGCCGCGAACAGTAGCTTCGGTTGGCTACACCGGCAACCATGGCGTTCACCAGACAGTTCCACTGCCATTCAATCAGCCGCTCGCCGCCACGCCGCAAGCTCCCGCCAATGGGCAGATCTATAGCTATGGCTATAACGCCACCGATAATGGACATCCGACCGTGAAAAACAACCCGGACCCAACATCAAACCCCTTTCCTGGTAACGGACTTCTGACTGAACCCTATAACACCTCAACGGGTGGAAACACTGACCTTCGTTCACCTTACATCGGCTATAGTCCCAACTCCGTGCAGTGGACGACCGCGGGATGGTCGCACTATGACGCCCTGCTCGTTTCCCTCCATCAGCAGGCGTCGCATGGGCTGGAGTACCAGCTCTCCTATACTTGGTCCCACTCGCTCGATGCCGCCAGCGGCTTCGGCATTTTCTATAACGGCAACGACCCACGCAATCTGGCGTCCGGCTATGCCTCCTCCGACTACGATCGCACGCACGTCACAAGCTTCAGCTTCAACTACCAGATTCCTGAATATAAGTCGAGCAACCGCTTCCTCCGCGCTGCGACCGCCGGCTTCGGGCTAAGTGGTGTAACAACGCTTGAGAGTGGTCAGCCGTATAACGTCTATGACTTCTCTGGAACAATCGGCAGTATCTTTTTCTCGAGTAACGATTACCTGACAAACCCCGTGCTCCCACTGGCGCCAGGTGTCTCCGCCAAACAGGCACTTACCGGCCACACCGGTGCGCGCGTCAATCCGAATGCTCCTAACGGCACATCGAGCGATCTAACGAATGTCGCCTTCAAACCGACTGCCTTCGCGTATCCCTCGCTGGCGCCGGGCCAGTCCGGTGTACCGCCATGTGGCCCGACTACCGGAAATGATATAGCCTGTGACAACACTGAATCCAACTTCGCGAGCGGATATCGCAATATCTTCCGCGGCAGCTTCCAAAAGCGAGCCGACCTCGCGGTCTTCAAAGAAACGCGTCTTCGTGAAAATCTGCGCCTCCGCATTGCGATGGAAGTCTTCAATGTGACGAACACACCCAGCTTCGACACGCCTGGCAGCAACTTCTCCGGCTCTAACTTCGGCAATCCCCCCAGCATTACTCCGCTCGGGGCTGGTGCCGACACCAGTGTCTTTGCAAGCCAGGGCGTTGGAGCTGTAACGAACCCTATCGGCAGCCCCCGACAAGTTCAGTTCTATGGCATTCTCTCCTTCTAAGAGCACTCTGACTAAGTGCCCTTCGCGAAGAGCATGGCTTCGATCTATCGGTCCAACCTGGATTTACGAGCTACCATTCGGCGACGCGCGCGGGCTCTGCCCCTGCACTCGTTAGCATGACCGTCTGCGGAGACAGCAGTACACTCCAGAGATGATCCCCGGAGCTCCCCATGCCATTGAGCACTGAACCAATTCGCAATCCAGATCGCGGCGTTCCGAGCGCAGAGAAGCCGTTAGACCAGATGGATCGTCTCGCCGATATGGCCCATTTTCCGCCGCTCGTGAATGCGGGCGCCAGTGTCAACATTCTCTTCACCATCACCGTCGTCTTCTTTCTTGAGCGATACCTGCCGACCAGCCCTCTGGCCGCCACGTTCCCGGTTATGCTCCTCACCACGCCGCTTCTCGTCATTGTTCTCTTTCTCGCTCTCAATCTCGCTCCCGTCGTGCTCCTCCGCGCGATTGACAAGAACACCCGTCCTGTTCCCGCGCTGGCACGCATGGACTTTGTCCACGACCAGCACCGCTTCTCCTCCTGGGTCTATCTCGCGGCCTCCGCCAACATGACCTTCTGGATTCTCGCCTCCTGGTCAATCTTTCTGTTCTTCAACACAATCGGCGCATGGCTCCTCACCCTTGCCGTGGCCTTCCTTGTCACCTTTTCTCCTGTACTATTGCGTCACCGCCGGCACTGATCTCTCGCCGCTGAGCCCTCACTTCATCATGTCCCGTCATCAGAAGCTGGCTGCCGAGACCTCGTCGGTTATGCCGAATGCAGCTCTCACCCGCTGCGCCTCGTCCGCAGGTGGCGCCCCGAAGAGCCGCTTGAACTCCCGGCTGAACTGCGACGGGCTCT
>CAXTJC010000001.1:0-25358 GCA_964244225.1 uncultured Acidobacteriaceae bacterium | reverse complement strand
CCTGACTCACTCAGAGACGGACGTGCTCTAAATCTCGGCGTCAGATCGGCCTCGGCAATCGCCAGCAGGCCGCGCGGCGTCAGATCGCAAAGTACTGTCTCCGCATCTCCCAACTCTTCTAATGACCGCACCCGAACCCCGGTCTGAATCGTTCCGCCAAAGCTGCGCAGACACGCGGCCAGAGCGTCCGAGATAGCCTGCGCCCCACCCTCCGCCACTGGCCAGCCCACCGCATGCCCCGCCCCGGCCAGCACCAGCGCCACCGCCGCGCTCAGCGGACGCTCCAGCGGCAGCACCGAGTGCGCCGCGTTCCCCGCAAACAAGGCCCGTGCCCGCTCGCCCTCAAATAAACTCCGCGCCAGCACCGTCGCCGGCTGCACCGCTCCCAGCCCAAACCGCGCCAGCAGCAGCGGATGCCGCGGCACATGTACCGGCGGCCCCAGCAGCTCCGGAGCCAGCTCCTCCCAGTGCTCCACCAGCGGGCCGACTAGCTTGATGTATGCCGCGCCGTCCGCCCGCCCCAGCCCCTCCGCTGTCGCCTCAACCGACCGCTCCTGCACCACCGCCGCGCCGCCATCGTGATCGCCGTCCAGCGGATGCGCCAGCGGCGCCCCCGGCTGCACCCACCGCAGCCCGAACCGCTCCAACCCCAGCTCGCGAAACACTGGCGACGCCGCCCCCATTGGAAACGCGCTCGCCCCCACATCATGCCGAAACCCCGGCAGCGTCAACTCCGCCGTGCGCGCGCCGCCGCCGATCGTCTCCTCCGCCTCCAACACCTCCACCTGCAACCCCGCCCTCGCCAGCACACACGCCGCCGTCAGCCCATTCGGCCCCGACCCCACCACCACCGCCCGCTTCGTCATGCCATCTACTCCCTATCGCGTGCAGTCTAGGTAAGCGCCTCGGACGGTACCACCGCGCCCGCCAGCTCCCCTCGCACCCGCTCCATCGTATCCAGATAGAACTGCAAGTTATGGATCGAGTTCAGCATCGCCCCCAGCGCCTCGCCGCTGACATATAGATGCCGTAGATACGCCCTGCTGTAGCGCCGGCACACCAGGCACCCACACGCCGCATCAATCGGCCCCGCACCCTCCGCGTTCTCCAGGCGCTTGATGTTCATCCGCACCGTCCCCGGGTATGTCGCCGAGACACCCGCCGCCGCCTCGCCCGGCTGCGCCCGCCGAAACACCAGCCCGTGCCGCCCCGCGCGCGTCGGCAGCACGCAGTCCATCATGTCCACGCCCATCCGCGCGTACTCCTCGATCTCATCCGGATAGCCCACACCCATTACGTACCGCGGCCTGTCCGCCGGCAGATGCTCGAGCGTCCGCGCGATCATCTCCCGCGTCACCTCGCGCGGCTCCCCCACTGCCAGCCCGCCGATCGCATACCCTGGCAGGTCGAGCTCCACCAGCCGCTCCGCGCTCTCGCGCCGCAGATCCGCATACATGCCGCCCTGCACAATCCCGAAGAGCGTCTGCGTGCGCCCTTCAAACTTCGCCGCGTCATAGCCATGCGCCGCATCCTGCCCGAGCGCCCGCGCCCACGGCACCTCATGCTTATATGCCTCAAAGTACGCCTTCGACCGCGCCGCCCACGCATGCGTCAGCCCCATGCTCTCCTGCGTGCGCTCCCAGCTCGCCGGTGTCTCCACGCACTCGTCGAAGACCATCATCACGTCCGCGCCCAGCGCAATCTGCACCGCCATCGAGTGCTCCGGCGAGAAAAAATGCTTCGACCCATCCAGGTGCGACCGGAACTCCACCCCATCCGGCGTCACCTTGCGCAGCTTGCTCAGCGAAAACACCTGAAAGCCGCCCGAGTCCGTCAGCATTGGCCGCTGCCAGTTCATAAAGCGGTGTACCCCGCCTATCCGCGCGATCAGATCGTGCCCTGGCCGTAGATACAGATGGTAGGTATTCGCCAGAATGATCTGCGCGCCCAGCCCACTTGCCCCCATCCTCTCAAGCACGCCCTGCTCCACAGTCTTCACGGTGGCGGCCGTGCCCACCGGCATGAAAACCGGCGTCTCCACCACACCGTGCGGCAGCGTGAGACGCCCATGTCGGCCGCCGCCACTCCTTGCCGCGCCGACTTCGAACTCCAGGTTCATCCTATGATCCTACCGATCCGACACACCTCTCTGACACGCATCAGCGCGACAGGAAAGACCGACTCTGGCTGCAACTTAAGTCGTATACGGAGGTCCACACAGCACAATGCACTGGTTTCACTCGGACTTCTATCGTATGTTCGTTCCGACCTCTGGAGATCTGCCCTGCATGTTTCGCTGGCTGCCGCAATCCTTCTCTGCCTGTGCTGTCCTTCTTTCCGCCGTTTCATTCACCTTCGCGAAGGCTCCGCTCGCCGCTCCCTCGCTTCCACTGACCTTTGAGCAGAACCGCGGCCAGGTTGCCAGCCAGTACTCGTTCCTCTTCCGCCACAACGGTACGGAAGCGCTCTTCCAGCCCAGCGGCATCGATCTTCAGTTTGCCGGCCCCAGCGCCCGCGCCAGCAGTCATCTTGGACTTCGCCTGCTGCATGAGTCCAGCGGCGTCACGCTGAGCCCGGCACCTTCGCCGGTTTCATCTCTTCCCTCACCCCAGACGGCTCCGCCCTCAACTTCTCCAGCGTCTTCGCCGGGAACGGCGACAACGTTGTGTTCAGCATCGCCAACGATACCAGTGGCAATACCTTCTTTGCTGGCAATACGAACTCCAGCAGCTATCCCGTCACGCCTGGCGCGCTCAACGCGGGAACACCAGCCTATGACCATATCTATGGCTTCCTTACCAAACTTACCCCGACAGGATCTCTCACCTATAGCGCCCTCGTCGGCAACGAAGACCCGCAAAATGGCTGGGGGAGGCTTCATCGGCGTTCAGGGTCTCGCCGTCGTTGCCCAGGGCGAAGCCTACATCACCGGATCCGCCGGCACGCTTTGGCCAACAACCCCAGGGGCTTACCAAACCACCATCCCCGGCGCCTATCCCTATGACGCCCCGTTTGTCACCAAACTCGCCGCGGATGGCTCTCACCTGATCTTCTCGACCTTCCTCGGCATCGGCCTTGGCCAGGCCATCGCTCTGGACGCCAACCAAAACATCGATCTGCTCTCCAACACCAGCGAGTCCTCGGCAACGTACACCTCCTATCTCAGTCAGATCAGCGCCGATGGAGCGCAATGCTGCACAACACCACCCTAGGATCCGGCCCAGGATCGGCGAGCTACCCTGCCAGTCTGGCTATCGACCCCAAAGGAAACCTCTGGGTCTCCGGCTCCACGGCGGATCCCTCCTATCCACTGCTTCACCCGCTGCAGTCGTTTATCCCGGCAAGCCGTCCTGCTGACGCTTGGTTTTGTCGCTCTCGGCATTCCCGTCTCCACCCTGCTCGCGGGTTGCGGCGGATCCTCAGGGGCTGGCTCTACTCCATCGCAGCCCGCACCGCTTGTAACACCCTCCGGCACGTATACCCTCAACGTCGTAGCCACGGCCGGCAATGGAACCGTCTCGACACCTCTAACCCTGGTCGTGCAATAGAGGGATAAGGCTCCAGCTCTGCCGGAGATGACGGCGTCCACACCTGGTTGCGGCCCGACCTTGTCTCCGAGCATCCGCACCGACACGGCGCAACCTTACCTCATGTCCTCGTGTCGTGCCGAGATGTGTTCGAGCCCACACACGCCTCTTTGACCCCATCACCCTCCTCCGCCAGTCCTTCCCGCAGGCTCCCCTCCGTTCGCGCATCCTATGGTCTTGAGTGGGGAGGCCGGCCTGAGTCTGTCTGCGGTGCGTTTCCCCACCAGTCTCGATGAACACTTTTACGTGGTCATACCATTGGCCGGGACACCTCCTGATCTCTGTCTCGCGCATAATCCTTGCCGCGCCGAGCAAGCGGCCGCTCCCTCTCCTCCAACCTGCGTGCTCCTCCAACCGCGTGTCGGCACCGCAGTTACAAGAAAGGCTCCATCCATGAAAGCACTCGTCTATCACGGCCCTAAAAAGGTCTCCGTTGACACCGTTCCCGACGCCTGTATTGAGAAGCACACCGACGTCCTGGTCAAACTCACCACCACCAACATCTGCGGCTCGGACCTGCATATGTACGAGGGCCGCACCGACGTCGCCAAGGGCAAGATCCTTGGCCATGAAAACATGGGCGTGGTCGTCGAGGTCGGCAAGGCCGTCGATCGCGTCAAGCTCGGCGACAAGGTCGTTCTGCCCTTCAACATCGGCTGCGGCTTCTGCGCCAACTGCGAGCGCGGCCTCACCGGCTACTGCCTCACCCTCTCCGACAAAAGCGTCATGCCCGGCATGGCGGGCGCGGCCTACGGATTCGCCGGCATGGGCCCCTACCAGGGCGGACAGGCCCAGCTGCTGCGCGTTCCCTACGGCGACTTCAACGCGCTCGTCCTGCCCGAAGACGCCACCGAAAAAGAGAAAGACTACGTCATGCTGTCCGACATCTTTCCCACCGGCTGGCACTCCACCCGCCTCGCCGGTCTCGAGCCCGGCCAGTCGATCGTCATCTACGGTGCCGGGCCCGTCGGCCTCATGGCCGCGCTCTCGGCCCGCATCCAGGGCGCCAGCCAGATCTTTGTCGTCGATAACAAACCCGACCGGCTCGCGCTCGCCAAACAGATCGGCGCCACCCCGATCGACTCCATGGGCAACGTCTCTGAAGAGATCCGCGCGCTCACCAACGGCCTCGGCGCCGACTGCGGCTCGGAGTGCATCGGCTACCAGTGCCACAACGCCGCCGGCAAGGAAGTCCCCAACCTCGTCATGAACGCCCTCGTCGACGTCGTCAAGGCTACCGGCAAGATCGGCGTCATCGGCGTCTTCGTCCCGCAGGATCCCGGCGCGGCGGACGACCTCGCCAAGAAGGGCCAGATCGCCTTCGACTTCGGCAAGTTCTGGTTCAAGGGACAAAAAATGGGCACCGGCCAGTGCAACGTCAAGGCCTACAACCGCCGCCTCGCCGACCTCATCCACCATGGCAAGGCCAACCCCTCGCTCATCATCTCGCACGAGCTCCCACTCGAAGACGCGCCCAACGCCTACAAGCACTTCAACAACCGCGACAAGGGCTGGACCAAGGTCATCCTGCACCCCAATGCCGCCTGAATCTGGCAAGGCTATATACGTGAGGCAACACAGGAGAGTAAGACAGTAGAGACAACGTAGGACAACAGAAGGGCGGCACCCCCAAGGTGCCGCCCTTCCTTCTTGATAGTCACTCTCATGCAATCGCCCCATCTTTGTTTGTCATTCTGAGCGCAGCCCCTTTTGGTTTGTCATTCTTGAGCGCAGCGAAGAATCCCCGTACTTCGCTTGTCACGACGGAGCGCAGCGACGCGAACCTGCCTTGTTTTCTTGGTTGTCTTTCAGACCCTGAGCTTGCCGAAGGGCGAAGACTCCCCGCACTTGCCTCTCACAACGAAGCGCAGTGACGTACATCAGCCCTCCGTTGTCAGTCTTGGGAGCGCAGCGACGCATATAAACCCTCTTGCCTTTATCATTCAAGAATGAGTAAATAAGAATGCAACTCTGAGAGTCTCTCCATGGCCGCCGCCGTCCCCTATGTCGCCCCCGAAATCGCCGGCTACGCCGTCGAAACCTCCTCCGACCTCTCCTCGCTTGAGGTCCGCCGCCGCCTCAGCCCCGCCGCCATCGAAGGCTTCCTCAAGATCACCGATCTCTGGCAGCTCCGCGACGCCGACGCCCGCCGTCTCCTCGGCGGGCTCTCCACCGGCTCCTACCATGGCTTCAAAAAGCAGGCCGCGCAGCGCGTCCTCGCCCAGGACGCCCTCACCCGCATCTCGCTCGTCATCGGCATCTTCAAAGCCCTCAACATCCTCTACTCCGAGCCCCTCGCCGACTCCTGGCCCACCCTGCCCAACCGCAACGCCCTCTTCCGCGGAGCCGCGCCGCTCGCCTTCATGCTCGAGCGCGGCCTGCCCGGCATCCTGGAGGTCCGCCGCCTGCTCGACGCCCGGCGCGGTGGCCAGTGACCGCCACCCCCATCCGCCGCAAAGCAGCGGCCGCGCCCACTTTTAAGGCAACAACGCCGCACTCCGCGACAGTCTCCGCGCCCCCGCTGCCAGCCATTCCCATCGGCGACCTCCGCCTGCGCGACACCCACCGCCTCATCCCCTCGCGCTTCAGCCCCGCCGGCACCGTGCTCTCGCGCCTCGCCGCCTCCCCCAACACCCTCGGCACCCTCATGGAGCTCGACGACGCCACCAACGACCGCTTCCTCGGCGAAGAAGGCCTGCTCTCCGGCATCGGCATCCATGAGCTCGTCTACGGCGTCCGCTACGCCCACATCGTCAACGCCGCCTTCACCCACGCCAGCCCCGCCGGCGGCCGCTTCAACTCCGCCACCCGCGGCGCCTGGTACGCCGCCGTCGATCGCCCCACCGCCCTGGCCGAGGTCGCCTTCCACCGCACCCGCCAGCTCGAAGAGATCGATTGGGCCCTACCAGAGGCCGCCACCGTCGACGACTACCTCGCCGACATCGTCACCCCCCTGCACGACCTGCGCAGCCCGCAGACACCTTCGCCCTTCACCACCTACCTCGAACCCGACCCCATCCCCGCCTGCTACGCCGCCCCGCAGCAGCTCGCCGCCAGCCTGTTGCGCGAGCGCTCAAACGGCATCGTCTACCCCAGCGTCCGCCGCGCCGGCGGAACCTGCATCGCCTGCTTCCGCCCACCGCTTGTCTATAACGTCCGCCGCGCCGCCCGCCTGGAGCTCACCCTAACCGCCAACCGCCCCTTCCGCCCCGCCCAGGCCCGCGAAATCGCCATCGAAGATTTGTAACCTCTCTGGTGTTAATTTGTCATTCTGAACGCAGTGAAGAACCCCAGTATTCTGTTTCGCGCTGCAATAAACGCTGTAGAAGTGGACTCCTTCTTCCACTCCATGTCTCCTTGAACGAAAACCTCTCAAGCAACGTATGAGGGACCATGCTGCCAAAAGGAATCAGGGCTCTCTATCTATGCCTTCTGCTTGTTAGCCCGGCATTCGGTCAAGTCTCACGTCTCTCCGGAGAACACACTTCGACGCTGAATGGAGTCAGGCTGTGGTACAAAATCGCTGGCGTAAAACGACCCGGTTTGGCTCCGATACTTTATCTGGCCGGTGGACCTGGATACAACAGCTACAGCTTCGAGCAGACGATCGGACCGCAGCTCGAACGTCATGCTCAGATGATCTATTTCGACGAGCGTGGAACGGGCAGAAGTGAACGGCCGTCAGACAAGAATTACAAAATGGAAACTCTGGTTCAAGATGTGGAGGCTCTTCGCAAATATCTGGACGTGCGGCAGCTTTCGTTGATGGGGCAGAGCTTTGGTGGAACGATTGCGCTTGAATATGCGGCCCGCTATCCCAAGAACGTGCAGAAGCTGATCATCGTTGACGGAGTTGCAGACCTTCCCGAGCTGTTTGAGCACTGGCAAGAGGAGATTCAGGATAGATACCCGGCTGCTTGGGAAGCAGCGATGGCCAACGAAGACGGTCAAACATTTCAGAAATCTACAGTCGGAAATGACGCTTGTGCCTTAACGCAGGCGCGCTTTAAAGTCGAGATGAATGCTCTGGCGAAAGTAGATTCACCGGCTTTCCATCATTGGCAGCAGTTTCACAATCAGAACTTTAGAAAAGAGCAGGATGATCTGGACACCCGAAGCGGACTGAAGAACACGGGCGAACTGAGCCAAACGTACTTCTCGCCAGGAAGTCCTTTCCTTTGCTATCGCTTCACTACGTATGACCGCCTAACCATGCCTGTACTGATCATCGGCGGAAAGTACGACGGGGCGGTCGATATCAAGCAGCTCCAAACGCTTGCCCAACACGTTCAGCACGCGAGACTCGATGAGTTTGAGCACAGTGCCCATTTCCCTTACGCTGAAGAACCGGAAAAGTTTAAGCGCGATGTGGCTGCCTTCATAAAAGAGCGCTCATCGCCAACACCCTGACATGCTCTATTGTCCGTTTTCTGAGCAGGGCACTGCAGCACCTCTACACCTCGCGAACCGCCCGCGCCACCAGATCCTCCAGCAGCCCCCGCATCGTCTTCCCAAACACCGGATGCACCATCTCCGGCGCAATCTCCGCCATCGGCTCCAGCACAAAGCGGCGCGTATGCATCGCCGGATGCGGCAGGCTCAGTTCACTCGTCGACAGCACGTTCCCGTCATACAGCAGCAGGTCGAGATCGATCACGCGCGGCCCCTTCGCCGCCACTCCGTCGCGCACCCGGCCCATCGCCTGCTCCACCGCGAGCAGCGCCTGCATTAGCGCCGGCGGTCCCAGCTGCGTGTCCACCAGCGCCGCGCCGTTCACAAACTTTGGCTGGTCCGCGTAGCCCACCGGCTCCGTCTCCCGCAGCGTCGAGACCGCCGTCACCTTTCCCAGCGCACCCAACCGCCGCACCGCCTCCGCAATCGCCGCGGCCGGATCACCCCACGCAGAGTCGAGGTTCGATCCCAGCGCGATCGCTGCAATCACGACGCCTGCGCCCCCACCGCCAGCGCCCCGCTCGCCTGCATTGGCACCACCGCGCCATGCTCATCGTGCACATGCGTCAGCTCCCATGCCGACCGGTCGCTCAGCAGCCGCTTAACCAGCGCCACGTGCATGGCATGTCCCGCGCGCTCCGCCACCACGCGCCCCTGGATCCGCCGCCCTGCCAGCGCCAGATCTCCGATTAAGTCCAGCACCTTGTGCCGTACAAACTCATCCGGAAACCGCAGCGGCCCATTCTGCACGCCCTCCGCACCCACAATAATCGCGCACGCATCCGAGACCCCGCGGATCAGCCCCATATTCCGCAGCATCGACTCATCTTCCTTGAAGCCGAAGGTTCGCGCCGGTGCAATCAATTGCGCATAGTCGCCCTCTTCAAGATCGCCCACAAACGTCGCCGACCCGATCGGCTGCGGAAAATCGATGCTGTAGTGAATGCCGTATCCATGCCCCGGATAGACGCCGATAAACTTCGATCCCTCCCGCACCTCCACCTCGCGCAGGATCCGCAGCACCTCGCGCCGTCGCCGCTGCCGCACCAGCCCCACCGCCTCAAACGCCTGCACATACGGCAGCGCGCTGCCATCCAGAATTGGCAGCTCCAGGTTGTCGATCTCAATAATCACGTTGTCCACGCCATACCCGATCAGCGCCGAGAGCAGATGCTCCGTCGTCGAGATCAGCACGCTCCCGCGCATCAGGCTCGTCGCATAACTCACCTTGGCCACGTTGCGCCCGGTCGCCGGAATCTCAAAGTTCTCAAGGTCGGTCCGGCGAAACACAATACCCGACCCCGCGGGCGCCGGAATCAGCCGCATGCCAACCTGCGCGCCGCTATGCAGGCCCACGCCGCCGAACGCAACCTCCGCGCCGATTGTCTGCTCATGATGCGCCGCCGTCGTCAGAACTCAGGCCTCCCAGCACCGCACTGTCGCGTGCGGCACCTCTCAAACTACATCGTCGCGCCTCGCATCAAGTGTGTCCGATCCGCCACACTCCCCCACCAAGTTTGTCATTCTGAGCACCCTTTTCCTTGTTTTGTCATTCTGAGCGCAGCGAAGAATCCCCGCACCTTGCCTCGGGCTGCAACGCCGCCAAAGGAGTCCCGCCACAATCCTTCACTCCAAGCACCACGACAAACCCGCGTCTCATTCAGCCCCGAGAAGAAAAGCCGTCATCTCGACCGGACCCTAAGCAAGCGCAGTGCGCCGAAGGGGCAGTGGAGAGACTTCTGCTTTTCGCCACAGGAGCGCTCTGACTAAGTGTCCCTTCGTTAAGGGCATGGCTTTAGCCATGCCGTAAGCGCTCTTCTTTGCACTACGGCTTTAGCCGCTGAGGTCAGTTTGGTCAGACTTGCAGGACTAACTCAGAGTGTCCATCGATACGTGTCGCTCGAACCCAACCCCCAAACCCACCAGCCCCGCCTGCTGTACCGTAGGGTCATGTTGGACGCCATCGCCGCCCACAGCAGCAGCAGTCTGCCCTGGATTCTCACGCATCTCGAAGAGCTCGTCGCGCAGGAGTCCCCCACCGAGGATCGCGACGCCGTCAACACCGCATCCGCCCTCGTCGCCGCGTGGGCCAAAACCGAGTGCGGCGGCCGCGCGCGTCTCCATCGCCAGAAGGCCTTTGGCGACGTCCTCGAACTCAGCTTCGGCAAGCCCACCGACCCGCGCCAACCCATTCTCCTGCTCGGCCACCTCGACACCGTTTGGCCACTCGGCACACTCGCCGGCATGCCCTGGCGAGAGAGCGGCGGCCGCCTCTTCGGCCCCGGCGTCCTCGACATGAAGGCCGGCATCGTCATGGCGCTCGCCGCCCTACGCAACCTGCGCGCGCTCAAGCTCACCCGCCCCGTCACGCTTCTGCTCAACAGCGACGAAGAGGTCGGCAGCCCCATCTCGCGCCCCATCACCGAGCGCCTCGCCCAGACCTGCTCCGCCGTCTTCGTCCTCGAGCCCGCCCAGGGTCTCGCCTACAAGACCGCCCGCAAGGGCGTCGGCCACTTTGAGTTACAAATTGCCGGCATCGGCGCGCACAGCGGCGTCGACTTCGAGCGCGGCCACTCCGCCATCCGCGAGCTCGCGCACCAGATCGAGACTGCCTCCGCCTTCACCGATCTCGCCCGCGGCCTCACCGTCAACGCCGGCGTCATCTCTGGCGGCACCCGCTCGAACGTCGTCGCCGCCGCCGCCCGCGCCGAGTTCGACGTTCGCATCGCACGAGCCGCCGACGCCGCACGCATCGAGCGCCGCTTCCAGCAGCTTAAGCCGCGCGATCCCGCCTGCACCCTCACCCTCACCGGCGGCATCAATCGTCCGCCCATGGAACGCAAACCCGGCACCGTCGCCCTCTTCAAGCAGGCCCGCGCGCTCGCGAGACAGCTCGGCTTCACCCTGGACGAGACTGCAACCGGCGGCGGCTCCGACGGCAACTTCACCGCCGCCCTCGGCGTCCCCACCCTCGACGGCATGGGCGCGGTCGGCGAAGGCGCCCACGCCGCCCAAGAGTCCATCCTCACCGAACACCTCATCCCCCGCACCGCTCTCCTCGCCGCCATGCTTGCCACAGCGAAATAACCAACAAACCCTGTCATTCTGAACACCTAGAAAGGTTGTCATTCCGAATGCAGCAAAAATCTGCTTCATACCTTTGTTTTTAGGTTGTCATTCTGAGCGCAGCGAAGAATCCCCGCACTTGCTTTTACCGACGGAGCGTAGCGACACGAAAATCACACCAGCAGCACACCGCCATTACAACCGAAACGTCGCGATAGAAAAAACTGCTTCTCGCTTTGTTTTTATTTGTCGCCCTTCGCGCACTTCTAGCGTCCTTCGTGGCGAGCATTTCACCTTCACGCCAAAACCTCATAGAGGCTTTGGCGCAACTGCCTGCACAAGCGCTTTACACTGAATCTATTCCGACTTGAACCCGTGTCGCGCTCAGCAGAAATCTACAACTCTACTCAACGAACGGGCCGACCTAACCTCTATGGTTTGAATACTTTACCCGCAAAGTACGGGAGGGGGAGGGAGGCCCTCACCTCGCCGCCGCACCCCGCGCCTCCGCCAGCAGCGCGACCGTCCGCGCGATCGGCAGCCCGACCACGTTGAAGTAGTCGCCCTCGATCCGCGGAATCCATCGCGCCGCAAACCCCTGGATCCCGTACGCCCCCGCCTTATCCATCGGCTCCGGCGAGCGCAGATATGCGACCATCTCCGCCTCTTCAATGATGTTGAACGTCACCTGCGTGATCTCAACATCGGCAAAGCTCTCCTCGCGCGTCAGCGCGCACAGCCCCGTCAGCACCTGGTGCGTGCGGCCGCTCAGCAGCTCCAGCATGCGCCGCGCCTCGCCAATATCCGCCGGCTTGCCGAGAATCTCTCCCTGGCACAGCACGGTCGTATCCGCGCCCAGCACCACAAGCGGATCGTCTTTCGCTTCCACGACGGCAGCCTGCCGCCGCGCCCATACCGCCTGCGCCTTCGCCTCAGCCAACCGCAGCACATAGGTCGCCGCATCCTCACCCGCCAGCGGAGCCTCCGGAATATCCGCCGTATCGACCGTAAACACAGCGCCGGCCTGCGTGAGCAGCTCCCGGCGGCGCGGGGAAGCGGAGGCGAGCACCAGCATCTAGCTCCTCTCTTCCGCTGTCACAGCAGCATTCCGCGCAACTATAACGTGCGCCTCCATCGTGTGCGTCCCGCCCGGCGCCAGCGTAATCGCCGCGTCGCCCACATTCGCCGTCTCCACGCACAGCATGCCGCGCCAGCCCTCCGGCTCCATGTCCTTGAGCCCTGCCGTCAACTCCGCCCATGGATTCCACACCACCGTGTTGCGCGAGTTTGCCTTGGCGATCTCGAGCCCGCGCCCGCCCGCACGATCGTCGATGGCACAGGTCGCCTCCGTCTCCAGATACACCCGGTCCGTCACCCCGGTAAACGCCAGCGCCGCGTCCGCCTGCCGCTTGCGCCTCATGCCATCCGGCTTATCCAGATACTCGGCTCCTTCTGTACCTGAAAGAGTTACAGAATCAATCTCCCCCACGGCAAAGTAGCTGTGCAGCGCCTCTTCAAACCGCAGGTCGCTTCCACCATCGTTCGCCACCGTCAGTCGCAGCGTCAGCTCGCGCCCCAGAATCATCTGGTACGCCAGCCGGAATCCATCAAAGCCAAACGCCCGGCTCTCCTTCGTCGGCGCCAGCGTGAACGTCAGGTGCACTGCATCCGCCATCACCGCGGCAAACTGCAGCCGCCACTCCGCCGTCCGCGCAAAGCCATGCGGCGGACTCGTCGGTGAGCCCTCCGGCGCGTGCAGCACCGCCGCCGATCGCGCGCCGAACCACGGCCAGATCACCGGCACGCCGCCGCGAATCGCCTTGCCGTCCGCAAACTCCGACCGCCCGCTCAAAAACAGCACCGCCTGCTCGCCGGCAGGCTGCCAGTGCAGCAGATGCGCCCCGTGCAGCGTTACCGCCGCCGCTACGGCGGGCGTCGTGATCTCGAGGCACACCAGCTCGCCGCGATGCGTAAACTCCAGCACGCCCGGCATGCCGAACTCGTTTGTAAGACTCTCTATCGTCTGGATCGAAACTGCCTGGATCGAAAGTGCCTGCGTCGAAGCTTCCATATCGCCCCTGTCGCGGTCCAGTGTACGTCGCGCGACCGCAGTGGAACTCTCCAGGCAGCAGGATCGTATGCTGAAAGCGTATGCGCCACCTCCGTCACCTGATGCCTCTTGCCTCACTTCTTCTGCTCTGCGCCGTTCCGGACACGGCCTGCGCCATCGAGGTCAAGGTCTCCGCCAAAGCGCTCGAACGCACCGCCAAGGCGCAGCTCTTCAACGCCGCGGACGGCCGCTACTACATGCGCGGCAATGCCACGTCCCCCTGCTCCGTCTATGCCGAGCAGCCGCAGATCAGCTTTCGCGACGACCGCATCGTCGTTCGTGTGCACACCCGTGCCAGGCTCGGAACCTCGCTGCGCGGCGCCTGCCTGGGAGTCTCGCTGACCACCGACGCGGTTGTCTCGCTCGTGCCCGAGGCCGAAGGCGAGTCCATCGGCTTCCGCGACGCGCGTCTCGAGCGCATGAGCGACAATCGCGAGCTCAACTTCCTGCTCGCTCCATTTCTTTCGGGCAAGCTCCCGCAGCAGCTCAAGCTGAACGCCGCCGACCTGATGCGCAAGCTGCTCGCCGGCTCCGGCCCCTCCACCGGCTACGCGCTCTCGCTCGACCGCCTCAAGCTGCACTCGCTCCTGGTCGAGGACCACGCTCTCATCCTCGACGCGGACGGCGGAATGAACGTCAACTGAACGAAACGAGCAACGGTCAACGAACAACAGTCAACGAACTCACTTATCCATCTTCAGATTAATCGTGATCGCGTTCTTGTTCTCGAATGAGCTGATCGTCTTCACAGCACTCTTTTTTCCATCGACCTCGGCCCACACCTCATAGTCCGTTGCCTGCGAGAGCTGGCCGAACCGGTATCCACCCGCGTCATCCGAGATAAAGCTTTTCACCGAGAGCGTGTGATCGTCCTTCAGGTACACGACCGCATTCTTTACCGGCTGATTGTCCTTCGTGGTCACCTTGCCGCTTACGATCCGTTGCACCGCCTGCGCCGCCATCGGCAGAGCGGATGGCAGAAGCGCAGCCAAAAACAAGGCAGATACCAGCAGAAGCTTGCGGCTAAAATAAAAACCAGAGACAGAGGGGCGCGCAATCATGTGCCCAAGTATATACAAGCTGTCGTCTTAGTCTTCGTCTTCATCCGCGACAACCGGCTCGTCCTCATCGTCGTAGCCGCTGTTATCCACCGGGGCCACCTCAACCGGGTCCGTTCCGACAATCTCCAGATCGACGCCACACTCGTCGCACTGCAGCGTGTCCCCCTCTTCCATCTCGTCTGCATCGAGATGCAGCGGGTTATCGCACTCCGGACAAACTACCGCCATACTCTCGTCTCCCCGTTCCACTCGTGCAGGGTGGACTGCCGTACCAGGCGTTCCGAACCCGTCTCGTTCTTTCTATCGAGGAGAAGCTGCCCCGTCAAGCACGGCACTGTCCCACACAACGGGCACAATCGTGCGCCATTGCTGTGTGGAGCCGTCATGTAAGCGCCTGCAACGCCGGCCGCCATCCGTCATGGCAACCGGTCGGTTGCAAGGCTCAAATAACGTGTGTGACCAACAGGATGATCAGGATCAGCAGAAGCAGGCTGATACCGCCACCACCGTAGTAGCCGAGCCCCGGCCCCAGCCGGAAGCCGCCAAACCCAAACACCAGTAACAGAACAATCAGAAGGATCAGCATAGTCGTTCTCCTCGTAGCGGCAGGGTCATCGAGTGGCGAAAGCCCGTCCGCTCGTCTCCGTAATGCCGACGATTCTCTGTGATGCTACTTCGAGCACTTCTGTCACTTGCCTGTCATAAATCATTCGATTGCCTTGATGCCGTCTCCGCCTCCATCTCGCGGCTTTCTACGGCGGGCGCGGCAACGTGGTCAAATAGAAGCTGCAGGCGCATCGCTGGCCCGCACCCTTCCCTATGCCGCGCATGCAGTCCACCACGCTCGCCTTGCCTCCCTTCGGTGGCGCCACCCGTCAGCTCGTTCTCCTCAACGTCGCCGCCTTTCTCACCATCGCGCTGCTGCAATGGTTCGTTCCCGGCCTCATCCGCCTGCTGGTCGCGCATCTCGTGCTCGTGCCCGCCGCCGTCGCCCGCGGCGAGATCTGGCAGCTCGCCACCTACTCCCTCGTCGAGCCCAGCCTGCTCGGCATCCTCTTCGGCATGCTCACGCTCTGGTTCTCAGGCTCCCTGCTTGAAACCAGCTTCGGCAGCCGCTGGATCTTCGAGCTCTACGCCACCTCGGTCATCGGCGGCGGCCTGCTCGCCTCGCTCATCGCCTTCACCCGCGTCCTCACCCTGCGGCCGGATCTCGTCGCCACCGGCGCCTGGGCCGGCATCTTCGGCCTCCTCATGGCCATCGCCATGCGCTTCGGCGACCAGGAGTTCACGCTCTGGTTCGTCCTTCGCCTGAAGGCCAAATACATGGTGGCGATCTATCTGCTGCTCGCCCTCGCCACCCTGCTTAAAGCCGGCAACGCCTTCAATGCGCTGATTGAGCTGATGGGCGCGCTCTCCGGCTTCCTCTACGTCCGCTTCGCCCCCCGGCGCGGCCTCGCGAACGGCATGACCGAGCGCTGGTTCGGCCTGCAAAACGACCTCACCCGCATGAAGCGGCGCCGCGCCGCCAAAAAGTTTGAAGTCTACATGCGTAAACAAAACCGCGAAGTCCGCTTCGACGACCAGGGCCGCTACATCGAACCCGACGACCCGCCACGCGCTAGAAAACCGGACGGCGGCTGGATGAACTAAGTGCGGATTGTCAGATGGTGTACGGGACGTGCGTCGTTACAGATGATTCTTGGTGTCATCCCGTTAGGGATCTGCTTCTCCACCACAGCACACCGTCAAGACAACTGCTCAAGATTCGCCTCTGTTCGATCCCTTGCGAAGAAGGGCTAAGACCGCACCTTGATCGAAAACTGCTCCTTAATCGAAGACCGCTCCTTATCGCTCATCGAAGTGCTTCCTCGCATCGACGATCTCTGGCCGATGCTCCTCCGCCCAGCAGACCAACGCTCGAACAGGACCTGTGAACGATACGCCAAGCTGCGTCAAGGCGTACTCCACCTTGGGCGGGATGGTGGGATACATGGTTCGTGTCAGCGCCCCATTTCGCTCCAGGTCGCGAAGTGTCTGCGTCAGCATTCGCTGGCTGATGCCGTTGACCCTCCGTTTGAGTTCGGAGAAGCGAAGCGGACTGTGCTTCGCCAACTCTAATATCACGAGCACCGACCAGGTATCCCCCACCTGGTCGAGAATGCCTCGAACCGGGCAGGGAGAGAGCTCTTTCGCATCTCCATTGGTTACTCTCATGTGCCTCGGGCAGAAAAATCTGCCGTCTTCCGCTCTCCCCGATTCTTGCACATACTGAGAGCAGGTTACGAAGAGGAACCGATCCTCAAGCTCAAGGGAGATGCAATGAAGGCAGTAGTTTTAGAAGAATATGGCGGCCCGGAACTCTTCAAGTTCATGGACATTGCGAAGCCAACAGCAGAGCCGGGCCAGATTCTGGTTCGCATGCATGCCTCCTCCATCGATCCAGGCAATGTGAAGCGGGCTGCGGGAGTCATGCGCGGGATCATGCCTGACCTGCAGTTTCCATGGGTGCCGGGCGCGGCCATCTCGGGAGTCGTAGAAGAAGTGGGACAAGGCGTCAGCGCGTTTCGTATCGGAGACGCCGTCTATGGCTACCGCGCGAGCGGTGGCGCCTATGCCGAGTTCCTCGCAGTGGATGCGGATCTGGTCGCTCTCAAGCCGGCCTCCCTCACGCATCAGCAGGCAGCGTCGCTCGCGGTCGTCGCGCAAACGGCATCCTTGGCCGTTACGGCAGCGGAGCTGAAGGCCGGGCAAAGCATCTTGATCCTGGGAGCGGGAGGAGCTGTCGGCAACGTCGCCCTGCAACTCGCCAAAGAGCGCGGCGCGCGCGTTCTAGCCATGTGCCGTGCGCGGAGTGTAGATCGTCTCGTCTCTCTCGGCGCTGACGAAATCATCAACGCCGACACCACGCCCTTCGAGAGCGTCGCGCACGATGTTGACGTTGTGCTGGATGCGCTGGGCGGCGAGTTTGAGAAGAGAGCCTTCTCCGTCTTGAAGCCGAACGGAGTTCTCGTCGCCATCGTTCAGCCCCCGTCCCAGGAAGACGCCAATCACTTTGGAGTGCGGGCTACTCTGGTGAGAACACAGAGCCAAACCGCGAACCTTCTAAACCTCGCCAACCGCATCGACGCAGGAACGATCTTGCCCTTCATCGGCCGTACCTATTCTTTCAACGAAACGGCACAGGCATGGAAGGACCATGCGTCGAAGCTCATCGACGGCAAGATCGTCATCAACATCACAAACGAGCGATAACGAGTCGCGGCACACGTCTCTCGCGCAAAGCCTATGACACCGCGAGGTAATCCAGCCGATCGCGCGTGTGACACGACACCCGCGCACAAGCTCCATGGAGCCCTAAGAGCTTAGGGATGACAGACCTGTCCATCCCGCTACAACACCGTCCGCCCGCCATCCACAATCAAATTCTGCCCCGTCATATACGAACTCGCATCCGAGCACAGAAACAGCACCGCGCCCTGGTACTCATCCTTGTGCGCCATGCGCGCCATCGGAATCAGCGCGTGCAGCTTGTCGGTAAACTCCGTCGGCTGCCCGTTGAACACGCCACCCGGCGAGATCGCATTTACCCGAATATTGTTCGCCGTCCAGTAGGTCGACAGGTACCGCGTCAGCCCGATCAACCCCGTCTTCACCACCGAGTACGTCACCGGCTTCACCGGCTGCTGCTCCGCAGGCAATCCATCCTTGCGGTACAGCCGCTGATCCGGCGCAATCACACCCAGGTCCGACGCCACATTCAGAATCACACCCGCATTCCGCTTCACCATCTCCGCGCCAAACACCCGCGAACACAGAAACGCCCCCGTCAGCCCGACCGCAATATCGTCGTTCCACACCTGCACCGGAAAGTTCTCGAGCCGCGACCACTGCTGCCCCGGCTTCGCATCCTCCACCTTCGGATTATTCGCCGCATTGTTGATCAGAATGTCCACGCGCCCGAACTGCGCCACGATCTTGTCGCGCGCCTCTTCAATCGACGCCTCGCTGGTAATGTTCACCGCCAGCCCGAGACACTCCGGCCCATGCGCCAGCTGCAGCTGCTCCGCCCTCATCGCCGGGTTCGCCACCGCCAGATCCAGCAGCACCACATGCGCCCCCGCCGCCGCCAGAATCGCGCAATGGTGGTAGCCCAGCAGACCAGCACCGCCAGTCACAATAGCCACACGGCCGGTCAGATCAAATAAAGTGTGCGCGCGATTCGGGGAGGTTGTCGACATAGCCTCCAGTATCGCAAATGCTTGGTCCTTCTTGGTTGTCATCCCGGAGGGATCTGCTTCTCAGCACGCAGCGCCACCCACAGGAGCCGTTATCTCGACCGAAGCCGTAGCGCAGCGCAGGCGAAGTGGAGAGACCCCCGCATTTCGCTTTACCTCCCACAGTCAACATCTACAGCGATCGCGTCTGCCCGCCGTCCATCACATATGTACTGCCCGTCGAGAATCCCGCCGCCGCCGAGCACAGATACGCCGCCAGCGACGCGATCTCCTCCGGCGTCCCGAACCGTCCTTGCGGCACCTCCGTGGCAAGCATTGCCTCCACCGCCTCACGCCGGTTGGCCAAATGCCGCTCCCACGAGCCGCCCGCAAAATAAATATTCCCCGGACAGATCGTGTTCACCCGAATCCCTTCCGGAGCCAGCAGCCGCGAGAGATTCTTTGCATAATTCGTCAGCGCCGCCTTCGCGGCCGAGTAGGGGAGTGGCGCCGGCGTCGCCTCAATTGCCACAATTGAAGAAATAAATAAAATCGACGCCGCTCGCCCCCGCAGATGCGGCACCGCCGCCTGCGCCAGCCGCACCGACGAAAAAAAGTTCGCCTCAAACAGCCGGATCCACTCCGACTCCTCCTGCTGCCAGCCCGGCTTGCCCGAGCCCGTGCCCAGGTTCGCCACCAGATGATCCATCTGCCCGAAGTGCCCCACCGTCAGGTTGAACGCGTCCTCGATCGTCTCCGGAATCGAAAAGTTTCCCGAGATCGCAAAGATGCGCGTCCCATCCCCACACTCCGCCGCCATTTCTTCATGCGCCAGCGCCAGCGACTCCGCGTCGCGCCCCGTCAGCACCACCCGCGCACCCTCCGCCAGCACCGCCGACGCGATCGCCCGCCCGATCCCGCGCGACGACCCCGCCACAAACACCACCTGATCCTTGAGCTTCAAATCCATCGCTACACCGCCGTCCATCCACCATCCACAATCAGGTTCTGCCCCGTCACATACGTGCTCGCGTCCGACGCCAGAAACAGCAGCGCGCCGCACAGCTCGATCGGCCGCCCGATCCGATTCAGCACCGTATACCCCTTCAGCTTCGTCACAAACGGCGAGTCCTCTGCCACCGCGTTCTGCCCACCCACATCCTCCGTGTTCGAGAACGGCCCCGGCGAGATGCAGTTCGCCCGCACGCCCGACGTTCCCCAGAAGCTCGCCGTATAGCGCGTAAACGCCGCCAGCGCCGCCTTAGAAGCCGAATAGCCCGGCGGGTTCAGCGAGCTCGTTCCTTCATAGAGCTGCGGCCGCGGCGCCACCGTCGCGTACATCGTCGCAATGTTCACGATCGACCCGCGCTTCGCCTCTTTCATACGCACGCCCAGCCGCTGCGTCGTCTGCACGGCCCAGTACACGCCGCCCTGCAGGTTCTTCATCCAGTGCTCAAAGCTCGCCTGCTCAAGCGACCCCTCCGGCACATTGAACCCCGTACTCGCACCCAGCTCATGCGCGTTGTTAATCAGGATGTCGATGGTCGTCTCGTCGGCCGCAATCCCGTCGCACAGGTCGTTCAGCGCCGCCGTGTCGTACATATCGATCTGCTTCACCGAGATCTTGTCAGCCCCAAACTCGTTCGCCCAGCCCTTAGCCTCCGCCTGCAACCGCTCACTGCGGCCCAGAGCCACCACTCGCGCGCCATTTGCCAGCAGCGCCAGCGCAAACGTACGTCCAAGAAATCCCGAGGCGCCAGTCAGAACGGCCGTCTTGCCTTCAAGCGAAAACAGGCTATCAAGCGAAAGATCTTTTGCGGAAAGTGGCATAGAAATATCCTTAGGCTAAGTCGAGCTCGCTATGCGACCCGAGGCGCACCAGTTCGAGAATGTCTGGTTCCAATTTGCGATAGAGAAGCACGAGGTCCGGCTTGGCTGGACAATTACGGCAGCTTGCCAGATTGCCGGCCATCTGGTGATCGCGCAAAGAAGGGGCCAGCATTTCGTCTCTCGCCAAAGATCCTACAATCGCGTCAAACTTCAGAAGTAAACGCTGCCCGGTACGGGCCGCGCAGCTCGCGTTTCAAATCTCTGCGAAACCGGGCACCTTCTCTAATCGTCCGCATTCAGATCAGCCATCAGCTCCTCGACCGTGTTGAACGATTTGTACTCTCCGCGATCGAGCGCCGCCATCGCCTCCAGCGTCTCGGCATTCGGCGCAAACAGATCCAGCGACACGTACTGATCCGTCACGATCCTCCGCAGCATGCCGCGATACGCCTGCGCAAGCGATAGGCCCGCCTCCGCAAGAATCTTCTCCGCCTCACGCTCTAACGCCTCATCGATCACCGGAATATGAACCGGATTCGCAGCCATCATGACCTCCGTTCGCCAGTGCCCAGTTTAGACCTGCCATCGTTGTCTCACAAAGGCCAGCTGCGTCTTCAAAAACTCCACCTCATCGCCCGGCGTCCCGCGCGCCACCTGCAGCGTCACGCCGCCCGTGTAGCCGAGCTTCTTCAGCGACGCGAATACATCCGCAAAGTCCGCCGACCCCGTCCCCAGCGGCCGCGTTTCAATCCCGCCCTCCGGCTTCCGGTATCGATCCTTAATGTGCACCGATCCAAGCCGGTCGCCATACGCGGCAAACTCCTCGCTCGCCACATACCCCAGGCCCGACGAGTTCCCCGAATCCCAGTTCACCTTCAGGAACGGATCGTCTATCCGCGCCAGAAATCCTGCGAACTCCTCCGGCCCAAAGTCCGCCTCGAGATGCAGCTCGACGCCATGCTCTTTCGCGTGCGGCAGCGCAGTCCGCAACACATCGAGTGCAACCTGCTTCTCCTCCTCATTCGTGATCCGTGATTGATCCACAAACGGCAGCACTATCCGTCGCGCCCCGATCTCCGCCGCAACTCCGATCACCGCATGCAGGTGCTCCTGCCGCTCCGCGCGCTCGGCCACGGTGCAGCGCACAAACGGATAGTCCATGAACCAGTCGCCGCAGAGTGCCGGCGTCTCAATACCGTACTGCTGCTTCAGCGCCCCCATCTCCGCGCGCCCTTCCGCCGTAAAGATCGGGTTCGCGCCGCGGTCGTAGTCATCGTGGATCCACTCGATGTAGTCGAGCCCCACCTCTCGCGCCCGCGCAATCTCCTCTCGCCAGGAGTTCCGCGGAAACGATTGAAAGCGGCCATCCTCCGGCGCACTCAGCCGTCCCTGCATCACTCCATACGTTCTCTTGCTGCCATCGATCTCATGCGACATAGAAACTATCCTCGTGACCTCATCCCGAATCATCGAGGTCAGCCCCTAACAATACAGGCAACGTCCCGCTCTCACGCCGGCGCCAGACCTTTGAAGATGCCTTCGCTCCAACAAACAAAAGTCGCGTCGACTACAATAGAACGATTGGCTATGACGATTTCTCTTTCTTTTTGGGCGCTGCCTGCGATCTCGATTTGGCACCGAAACTCCCTCGCACGCGATCGACACATGGAAAGGGATCAAGACTAATGGGTGTATTCGTCAGCACGTCTGAGCGGGCAGAGGTCTCCCGCTGGCAGCTCCGTCTGGATCGTATCCGATCCGGCTTCTCCCGCTTCATCGAGAACACCTCGAGCTGGATGGAGCGCCACCCCCTCCAGTGCATCCTCGTCCTCGTCCTCATCTACGCACCGCTCGACGTCATCGAGGCGCATTCGCACCTCATGACCAACGACGAGATCTACACCTGGCATATCGCGCAGGCGCCCACGCTCCGTCGCATGCTCGGCATGGCGCGCGAGATCGATCTGCATCCGCCGCTGCACTACCTGCTGCAGCGCTGGTCGCTCAAGCTCGATCTCCCCCGCTGGCTCGGCTCCCGGCTGCCGAATATGATCGCCGGGCTGATCACTGTCCTCGCGCTCTTCCGCCTCGCCGCGAAGCACTACGGCAATACCATCGGCATGACCGCCGCCGCCGCCTTCATCTGCAGCCCCGCCATCCGCTACGCGTGGGAAAACCGGCCGTACATGATCCTCATGTGCGCGCTCACGCTTCTGATCTACGCGTGGGATGAAGCCACGTCCCCTGACCGCACCTGGCGCAGCGTCGTCTCCGTCCTTCTCGCCAGCACCGCCATGGTCTCCGATCACCTCATCGGCGTCGCCTGCCTCGCGCCCTTTGCCCTCGGTGAGGCTGTCCGTCTCTACCGCCGCCGCCGCGCGGACTGGTCGCTCTGGCTCTGCCTCTTCACTCCATCCCTGCTCGGCCTCGGCCTCTTCTACCAGATCCACCACCTCCGCACAAACTCCTTCCCCGTGCAGAACATGCCCTCATTCATGCTGGCCTGGAACACCTACGGCGAGCTGCTCAACGACTTCTTCTTCGCCGCCTCCATCTGCATCCTCGCCCTCGCCTTCATGCCGCACGCCCGCGAGTCCTCCGCGTCACGCAAGCGCACCCTGCGCGTTGAAGAGCTCGCCATGCTCTGGTGCCTCGCCCTGCTGCCGATGATGACCCTCATCGCCGGCGCTATCCTGCACATCCAGTTCTGGCGGCGCTATGGCTTCTGCGCCATGATCGGTGTCGCCATTCTCGTTCCCTGGATGATCGCCAACCGCTCCCGCGTCCCTAAAACTCTCTCCGTCTTCATCTTCTTCGCGCTCATCGCCAGCGTCATCGAGAAGGCCTCGACCGAGTACACCGTCGTCGGCTCTCAGGTCGCCGGCATGTACCAGACCGGCCGCGTCGCCATGCACCTGCAGGATCTCGATCCCTCGCTCCCCATCGTCGATGCCAGCCCCATGACCTACATGGAGATGTCCGATCGCGAGCCCGCCAACATCGTCAATCGCGTCTACTACCTGACCGACTACAAGGCGGCGATGCGCTACTCCGGTTACACCCTCTTCGACAACGAAGACAAAATCCGCGGCATCCTCGAACTCCGCTCCCACGTCGCAAAACTCCGCGACTTCGTCGTCCAGCACCCCAAGTTCTACATGGTCGCCGCCTATCCCAGCACCGACGACTGGCTCCCCCGCAAGCTCGCCGACAGCGGCGTCAACGTCGACTATCTCGGCAAGTTTGTCTCCAGCTACGATAACGACGACATCTTCCTCGTTACCATCACGCCCGGAGCCCTCGACACCGCCAACGCCGGCTTCTCCCCCAACGACAAACGCGTCATCCCCTACCCCGCCACCTCACGCGAGCGCTGACGAACAGCTGCCGTTCAATCTGCAAGCCACCGCGAAGCGGTGCCCCATTCATCCACAGCCCCATCGTGGATGAGTGGGCTCCTCTCTGCCGAAGGCAAGACCTAATCGCCTCCAGCCTGCAAGCGAAGCGAGCAGGCCTGCATCCACGCGCGTCCTCCGCGAATCTAAACCCTCATGCAAACGCGAGCCCTCGGCACCAGCAGCCTCACCGTAGTCCCCCTTATGCTCGGCGGCAACGTCTTCGGCTGGACCATCGATAAGCAGAAGTCCTTTGCCATCCTCGACGCCTTCGCCGGCCGCGGTTTCAACTTCATCGACACCGCCGACGTCTACTCGCGCTGGGCCCCAGGCAACCACGGCGGCGAGTCCGAGACCATCCTCGGCGAATGGTTCAAACGCTCCAGCTCGCGCGACAAGATCGTCCTCGCCACTAAGGTTGGCATGGACCTTGGAGACAGCAAGCAGGGCCTTAGGAAGCAGTACATTCTTGAAGCCGCGGAAGCCTCGCTCCAGCGTCTCCAGACCGACCACATCGACCTCTACCAATCCCACAAAGATGACGAGTCCACCCCACTCGACGAGACCCTCGAGGCCTACCAGCAGCTCATCAAGGATGGCAAAGTCCGCGCCATCGGCGCCTCCAACTACAAGGGAGCCCGCCTCACCGAAGCTCTCGAGATCGCCAATAAACGCGGCCTGCCGCACTACACCGCGCTCCAGCCCGACTACAACCTCTACGACCGCCAGGACTTCGAGACCGATCTCGCCCCGGTCGCCCAGAAGTACGGCATCGGCGTCATCCCCTACTTCTCGCTCGCTGCCGGCTTTCTCACCGGCAAGTACAAATCCAAGGCCGACGCCGAAGGCAAGGCCCGAGGCGGCAAGGTCGCGAACTACTTCAATCCCCGCGGAGAAAAAATTCTCGCAGCCCTCGCCGAAGTTGAACAGCAAACCGGCGCGAAACAAGCCTCGATCGCCCTCGCCTGGCTGCTCGCCCAGCCCACCATCACCGCCCCCATCGCCAGCGCGACCTCCGTCGATCAGCTCGACAGCCTCTTCGCCGCCGTCGACCTCGAACTCACCCCCGAGCAGCTAAAAGCACTGATCGACGCCAGCGCCTTCTAGGGAAGTGCTCCCATCGGTATGAAGGTGTCATCTCGACCGAAGCCGGGGTCCCCGGCGAGCGAATCTGCTCGTTGGGGTGAAAGCAAAACGGCTTCTCCGTTTTGCGAAGCGGAGAGACCTGCAGCTTGCATGCACCGGCTATATACCTTCAAGAACTTCGCTCTAACCCTCCTTCCTCACGCTGCTGCCCGCTCGGGCGGCAGCGGCTCGATCCTGCCCAGCAGCACGATGTACGCCGTTATGCCGACCAGCAAATACATCGCGGCGACGCCAAACGCCCAAGCATAGGACTTCGTCGCGGAGACCAGATACCCCGTCACGATGGGCGCGGCGATGCCCGAGATCTGGTTCGACAGATTCACGATTCCGCCCACCGTGGCCACACGGCCGCGCGGCGCAATGATCGACGGAATCGACCAGCCGATCGGCGCAGCGGCGGAGAGACCGCCGATACAGATACTGATCCACAGCAGCGCTCGCGGGGCGGTATGAGCGTGGTCGGCGCCCAGAATTCCGAGACCGAATGCCGTGCCGCC